>RGBY01000073.1 GCA_009919445.1 Planctomycetia bacterium | reverse complement strand
TCGAACCGGCCGTCAGCCACCGTGAAGGGACCTTCATGCCTATCGCTTGGATCAAAGCGGACCAACCCCAACAACTCTGGAAACCAGTCGGCCCGAATGGGGAGCAATCGCCGAGCCGAAGACTGATCATACTGATCGTGTCGGCAAAACAGCATGATCGGCGGCTCGTGACGCCTGATCCAGAGCCAGAAGAGATCGTCGTTACTCCCCAGATCAAGTTCATTTCCAGTCAAAGAAGTCTGTGCCCGAAGCCGGAAACGGCGAGGGGGCTCGCAGGCAACCTGGGCCGAAAGCCGCGGCACACCAGGCACTGACAGGACCGCCTGTGACGCCATGTAACTCCGCACCCGGCTGGTATTGTCTTCGATGGCGGTAATGATTTGCTCACGCGTCGGCTGAGCCGGCAGCATTCTGGGTAATGGCATGATGCCGACCTGGTACCCCCGTAGCACCCCCGGACAACTGGCTCCACTGCCAGCCACCAGCATCACCACCGTCGCCAACCAGAGCAGCGGTGAGGATAAAACTGCTGAGTGCCTTCTCATGGCTTTTCTCATGGCTCTCCTCCCGACCACAGCAAGGAGGCCAACTGCTCTTCGATTCCGACCTGCTCTTCTGGAGAGGGATTGGCGACGACAACCAGATAGTCGCACTCACGCCGGCGACAGAAAAAGGCAACTGTCTCTTCCCGGCTTACCACGTCTTGATCGTTGTGAACAGCCTCTGGCTCGGGCGAGTTTTCGGCAAACCGCAGGACCCGCCGCCGGACCAACTGCAGTGCCAACAGATACCGAAGTGGCCGCGCGTCAGGCTGGTTCTCAAGTGCCTCAAGCGTGTCGAGTAAGACATCGACGGGCGCAAGGCTGACGCCACTGTCAGGCTGCTCGGGCACAATACTCCGCCACCAGGCGAGCGTTTCGGGAGGCGGCCCAGACCAGGCGTTGGCGGACCAGTCAAAGCGAACAAGACTGCCGGCATCCCGCACCAGCGCCGAATACATCACATCACCAGGAGCAAACGGCTCGCTGGGCAGAGGCCTCGTCGCCCCCACTGCGGAAGCAGCACGACACGCCGAACGTCACTTGACCGACGGTATATCGCAGCCCCCTGCATCTGCCACAAGGCGAGTCGGCTAGACCGCAACCGGGCTGGAGGGCTGCGCAAGCGAGGCAAGGCTCGTCAGTCGCCCGTCAGCATGGCGGCGACCTCAACAAGCCCTCCCGCCTCATGGCTCGCCACAACGCGGTCGGCGGCCCGCTGCACCTCTTCACGGGCGTTGCCCATGGCAACACCGAGCCCCGCCCCGCGGATCATGGGCAGGTCGTTGCGATCATCGCCCACGGCACAGATGGCCTCGACAGGAATCCCCCAGCGTGACGCCAGTCGCCGCACACTCGACCACTTATCGACCCCAGCTGGGGCAATTTCACAGAGCCAGTCGCGATAGCGGGGACTTTGAATGGTATGCAACGAAACAGACCCGGCGAACTGTTTCGCCAGTGTTGCCTCAAGCCTTTCCATTTCGTCAACGGGCCCCATCGCAAAACCGGCAAAAGCCTCAGCCGGTGGCTGGCAGACCAATGCCGGCTCAACCCGGGCGAGCTCACGGTTCCGGGCAAGGTACTCTCCAAAACCGCTGGGCTTTCCGGCTGCATCAACGGCTGTCAGGGTCCGGCAGTAGAAATCAAAGCCGCCGGCATAGCTGTCGGTGTAGATCACCGGCTCATGCCCGGCAGCAACAATACAGCTGAGGATTGCTGGCAAGAGGTCAGCCGCAAAACTGGCCCGAAAGAGTGTCTGGTGATCTACGGGCTGCTTGACCAAACCACCAGAGGCTGTGATCAACGGCCCAGTCAGGCCCAGCTCCTGCGCGACTGGCAAGACATCGCGATATCGCCGACCGGTCGCCAAGACCACACGAATACCAGCGGCTTCTACCATCCGCACTGCCTCATGAGCCGCCGACGTCACAGCGTGCTGACTGTCGGTAACGGTTCCGTCAACATCAAGAACAAGCAACTCAACGGGGACACGCACGACAGAAACAACCTCCAGCAAACCCAAGCATTGGGCAATCACGGGCAGAAAAGTTGGGTTCGTCTATGATATCGCAATCCCGTCGGAGGCAGCCATGACCCAACAGACCGATTCCCGTGAGCCATCCTTCACACCTGTCGTCCGCAGTGGCGAGATTCCCGCTGGCGAGGGCCGCACCTTTGAAGTCGCAGGCCGACTCGTCGCCATCTTCTTTGATGGCACGGTGTATCACGCCATGGACGACCTCTGCCCGCATATGGGGGCATCACTCGGATCGGGCCCTCTCACCGACGGGTGCGTCACCTGTCCCTGGCACGCCTGGCGTTTTGACGTCTCCGACGGGAGTTGGTGCGACAACCCTGCCCTCAAAGTTGACGTCTATGCAACCCGCGTGATTGATGGCATGGTCGAGGCTCAGGTACCCCCTGCAGAACGTTGCTGAGAACGGCCTGCCAGCTGATATCAGCCTGCCGTGACCGTTGTCGTCTCCCCGGGCGTGAGGACTCGGGGCTCGGCCAAACCCGCTTTGCGAACGCGGTCAGCCCAGGCCGAGGCATCCTGCTCGATCGGCGGCCAGGTGCCGTAATGACATGGGAGAACAACTCGCGGAGCGAGCAGTCGAATTGCCTCAAGAGAATCGTCTGGCCCCATCGTGAACAGATCACCGATGGGCAGAATGGCCAGATCAAGCCCCCTGCCCTGCGGATCGGGACGACCGATCCGCTCCATGTCGGAGAACAAGCAGGTGTCACCAGCCAGAAAGAGCCTGGCGGCCCCAACGTCGAGCAGCCAACTGGCAGCTGGCCCACCGTAGCTGCCGTCGGGCAGACTCGATGAGTGGTGGGCCATCTCCATTTTGGCCCTGCCACCCGGCACGGCCGTGGTTCCACCAAGGTTCATCCCAACCGCCTTATCGACTCCCTGCTTTCCAAGCCATTGGCCGATCTCGAAACTACAGTAAACCGGCGCCCCGGTTCGCTTGGCAATCGGCACCACATCGGCCACATGATCAAAATGACCGTGGGTAAGCAGAATGGCATCGCATTCGATGTCAGCCGCCTTGAAGGCTGCGGTCGGGCATTCATCGAAAAACGGATCGACCAACAGCACTCCACTGCCGGTGTCGATAAGGAAAGTTGCGTGTCCGCTCCAGGTCACGGTGACAGCCATCAGATGCTCCAGTCAGGCAGTTGGGGAAACGAGAAAAACAACAAACTTCCTCCAGCTCAGCCTCCCGGCCGGAGCCGCTTCATCATCAGTTTTTTATAGGCCTCAACGCCCGGCTGTCCGTAGGGGTTTGTGCCCACCAGACGCCCCTCGACCACGGTGGCCAGCATCAGCATCTGCAACAGTTGTCCCACGGTGTGCTCGTCTATTCGTGGCAGACTGATCGTGGCTGTCGGACGCTGGGCCGAGGCATAGGCCTCGTTTGTTCCGGCGGTGGCAGCAGTCAACATCGTTGGCCAACTGGTACCGAGCAAGTCGTCAAGCTGGTCTTCGTTCCCAGTCGATCCGACCAAGGCAGGCAGCGTGAGTGGGTCACGGCGAGGCTCGCCAACACAGAGGTTGGTGATGAGTTTGTCACGGCGCCCCTCTTGATGCTGCTGCCCTCGTGAATGGAGATCGCGGGTGGTCACTGCGGTGAGCGGCGTGGCTCCCTTCTCATCCTTGCCAAGGCTCTCCGAAAGCAACTGGTCATACCAGAATCCGATTGCCTCAAGCCGATTACTCCAACTGGAAAGAACGCGAATGGTCGCCCCCATGGTTTCCTCAGCTGCATGCGCCACGGCGACGTACTGCAAGACTGGGTTTTCGGCGACAGGTGCCTCCCGAAAACGCCGGGTCATAGCCGCTGCCCCTTCCAGCAGCTGGACGACGTCAATTCCCACGACGGCAGCCGGCAGCAGGCCGACTGCGGTAAAGACAGAAAATCGTCCACCTACACCATCTGGAATACCAAACACATCAGGACAGCCAAGCGTTTCAGCCAAACTCGCCAGTTTGCCGCTGGCACCGGTAATGGGCACGACCCGCTCGGCCAGGCGAGCTGGGTCATTCCCGACCGCCTGAGCCAGCGACTGCAAGAACAGCCGTGTTGCCACCGCTGTTTCCAGCGTCCCGCCACTTTTGCTCACCACGAGCATCGCCCACTGGTTAAGCAAGTCATCGCTGTCTGTTTGGCCTGCAACCGGGGCAAGGAGATCGAGCAATCCCTGAGCTGAATCGTTGTCGATATTGAAGCCCTCAAAGGAAAGCCGAGGACGTCCGCCCCGCTCAGCCCGAGTCAGTTCGTTGTGGAACGGGTGACAACACGCCTCGAAGAGGGCCCGCATCCCCATGTAAGAGCCACCAATCCCCAGTACAACCACTCGATCAACCAGTTCCCGTAGCCGGCGGGCCGTCCCGAGAATGGCAAAGAGTTCACTGTCGGGACGCTTTGTTCCGTAGTCCGCGAGGAGCCGCTCCGGCAGATCAATGAAAGCCGGATCAAGCGGCTCGGCCCCTGCCTGCCCGCTCCGCCAGCGATCGAGATCCGCAAGACAGGCCCGGCGGGCTTCTTCCAGCGGCTCCACCTGCCTGTCGAGATCGGCCTGACTGATCCCGCCGGTCGCCAGCACCGCAGCAGGGTTATAGGAAATTGGGTCTTCAGAAGGCTTGGGGCGAACAACACTCATGACAGCAGGGACTCACAGGGGCGGGAGGAACGGTGGGGGCAACAGGGCCAGAGCCGGACAGGGCCAGAGCCGGTAGGATTGGCGGCCGATTCATGACGATGGCCGGCTGCCAACTCGCCCAAACTGTACCGGAGAAAACAATGGCTGAGCAACTTTTTCAAATAACGAACACGGTCGCCCTCATTGCCTGGCTGCCACTGCTGTTCATGCCGGGCAACCGGTTTGTGACCGAGAGACTCTGTCGACAGTTTGTGCCCGCCGCTCTCGCCCTGATTTATGTCGGCGTCATCGCCACAAAAATGCTGGCTGGCGGACCACCGCCAGGTGACCTCGGGACAATCAGCGGGCTCCGACAGGCATTTTCTGACGATCTTGTCTTCGCCGCCGCCTGGATCCACTACCTCGCCTTCGACATGGTCGTCGGCAGCCTGATCGCTCGTGAGGCGGTTCATTACAGAATCCCCTGGCCACTGCGAAGCTTATCCCTCGTCTGCACATTCCTGCTGGGGCCAGCCGGCTACCTGTTCTATCTCGGGCTTCGCCTGCGCTGGCGGACGGCCCCTGATGCCACCCCCCTTGCAGAGTTTGGCTCCTGAACCGACAACTGAGGAGCATCAAGCACACCCACGCTTGCATTCCATCAGCCAATTTCTCCTGGAGACAACCGCCGTGACTGAGCATGACCTGATCCGTGAACTTGCAGAAAAGAACACCACGAAGATTGTCATGCTGGTCGCTGATGGCCTCGGAGGCCTCCCGATCGAACCGGGCGGGAAGACCGAACTTGAGACGGCTGTCACACCCAACCTCGACCGGCTGGCAGGTGTTGGCACCAGCGGCTCAAGCCTGCCGGTTCTGCCCGGCATCACCCCCGGCTCAGGGCCAGGTCACCTTGGCCTGTTCGGGTACGACCCCCTCGAATTCAAAATCGGCCGGGGTGCGCTCGAAGCAACCGGCATCGGTTTTGAACTGGGACCGCAGGATGTCGCTGCCCGTGGGAATTTCTGCACGCTCGACGCTGCCGGCCTGATCAGTGACCGACGAGCAGGCCGCATCCCTTCGGAAGAGAGTTTTCAGGTCGTCGAAAAACTTCAAGCTGTCGCAATCGATGGCTATGAAGTCTTCGTCAAACCTGTGAAGGAGCATCGTTTTGTGGTGGTCTTCCGCGGCCCCGGACTGGATGGTCGAGTGGCAGACACCGACCCCCAGGCTGTTGGTGTGACACCACTTGACCCAGAGCCACTCGATGCGGCTGCCACCACAACAGCCAAGGTGGCCAAAGAATTTGTACGACAGGCCCGGGAACTGCTCCGTGATGAACCCAAGGCCAACGGCCTGACCCTCCGCGGCTTCGCGGCCAAGCCGGCTCTGCCCACGTACGAAGAACTCTATGGCCTCCGAGCGGCTGCCATCGCGGTCTATCCGATGTACAAGGGGCTGGCGAGTCTTGTCGGTATGGACCTGGTCGGCCAGCCGCAGACCCTCGGCGAACAGGTCGATCAGCTTGCCGCCTGCTGGAATGACTACGACTTCTTCTTCCTGCACTTCAAATACACTGATGCCACTGGCGAGGATGGTGACTTTGCGGCCAAGGTCAAACGGACTGAAGAACTTGACGCCATGATCCCGCGAATTGAATCGCTCGCTCCTGATGTCCTCATCGTGACCGGCGACCATTCAACCCCAAGCAAACTCAAAAGCCACTCTTGGCATCCGGTGCCGACGCTCTTGGTTGCTGACTCTTGCCGGCCCGATGGCCTGACCGCCTTTGGGGAACGCAACTGCCTTACTGGTGGCCTTGGCCAATTCCAGGCCAAGCATCTGATGCTGCTGGCCATGGCCCATGCTGGACGGCTAGGGAAGTACGGAGCCTGAACCGACTAGGCAGTTGCTCCCGCAACGCGTTCAAAGGTATGCACGAAAAGCCCGCTGCGAAGCTTTGGCTCAAACCAGGTACTTTTGGGCGGCATGATCTCAGCGGCGTCTGCCACCGCCAGCAGTTCATCTGCGCTGGTTGCGTGCATTGAAAAGGCAACACCATCCGCTCCCGCCCGTTGCTCCAGTTCGTCGCACCCGCGAATTCCCCCGACGAATGAAATCCTCGAGTCGGTCCTCGGGTCGCCGATTCCCAGAATCGGTGCGAGCACACGATCCTGAAGCAACGCCACATCAAGGCTTGCGATCGGGTCGGCCCGGTCGATCGTTGATTCTGGAAAGCTGAGCAGCCACCAGTTGCCGGCCACAAACACCAGCACCTGCCCTGGCAAGGCAGGCGTGCCAGCAGCAGCCGGCGTGAGCGAACCGACTTCACGAAGTTGATCCAAAAACGCATCGACAGAGAGGCCATTAAGATCACCAACGACCCGGTTGTAGGGCAAGATTCTCAGCTGGTCGTGCGGAAAGAGAACAGCCAGAAACCGTCCGTACTCTTCACTGCCATCGTGCGCCGTGTCGGCCGCTGCGGAGGCCGTTGCAGCCCGCTCAGCGCCAGCAGAACGGTGGTGACCATCGGCGATATACAGTCGCTCGAGTGCAGCGAAAGCCTCGACGTAGGCAGCCGGATCAGCAACCTGCCAGCCAGTGTGCTGCACGCCATCGGGAGCAACAAAATCGAAGATCGGCGGAGTCTGGGTGTCGGCCGCCATCTGCGCGGCAATTGTCTGGCCATTGGTGCCCGTGTCACGGAAGCAAAGAAACACTGGCTCGGCATGGCTGGCTGTCACAAGCATGTGCCGGGTACGATCATCTTCTTTGTCTGGACGGGTTTTCTCATGTTTGCGAATCTCGCCAGTGCGATACTGCTCTGCCTCGACACACGCCACCAGGCCGGTCTGGGCCTTGCCCTCCCGCACCTGCCGATAAAGGTAGAGGCTGGCCTCCGGATCACGCACCAGGGCTCCCTGGTCGACCATTGCCTGCAGATTATCGCTGGCCTGACGATAGACTTCCGCCGCGTGACAATCGGTCGCCGGCGGCAGGTCAATTTCTGACCGCACAACATGCAGAAACGATCGTGGCTTGCCGGCCGCCCGCTCACGAGCCTCGTCTGTCGAAATCACGTCGTAAGGGTCACTGGCGACCTCAGCGGCATGGTCGGCGGAGGGTCGCAGGGCGGTGAATGGATGGATGCGAATCATGGTGTACCTCTCTGGCAGGACGGGTGAACTCGGGAGCGAGGAGAATAACGAGCAGCAACAGCATGCTGCAAACCGGCTGGCCTGAAGCCGCTGGCAAGCATCACGTTCAGCCACTCAGTCCAGAGCCTGCTTGACGTGAGCGAACGCTCCCCCTAAAAGAACCAGCGGGCAGCTTTCGACTACCGCGACGGTTTGGTTCCCGTCATGCTTCAACGAGTTTGGCCATGCCTCCGCGTCCCGCAACCTTGACGATTGCCAACTTCAACAGGCAAACGCTCAGCGATCTTCTGCGGCCGGTTCTCAATCGTGCCCTCACGCAAGGCATGGTTGGCACTGAAATTGTTATTGAGATCGTCGCCGAAGCACTGAGCACCATCACCGATCGAGAACTCCGCACGTTTCTCGATCCTCAAACAGGCAAACTACGCGGGGGCCTTGAGATTCGTATCGAACAGACTCTCGAGAATTCCAAGAAATGGCGTGAATGGGATGCCCGCTATGGAGACGAAGCGTGGATGCTCCGCAAGAGCGGCCGTACCGTTCAGAAGCGTGAGTACTTCATCAGTTTGATCATGAGTTCCTGGCGGTCGATGCAGAAACTCCAAGTCCTTGAGCCCAAGGATGCCAAAAATCTTGTCGAAGGCGTGAGGAAGGTCTACAACGAAATCTGCAAGGTGGAGCCAACTGATAATCGACCTGGTCTAGGCAACTCGTACGGTCGTTGAGGCCACGCGTATGCGAGGCCCGATGCCTCTTGGCTCAGAACATTGTTTCCCTCGACAGGCCCCTTCTTCGAGCCCTCTTATTCCAATCAGACACTAAAGGCGCTTTTATGTGGTTCCCTCGTGACCGCGGACTCCCGTCTCGTTGCATCTCCCCAGGTGGCTCGCATCTGCTCGGGCTCCTTAGTTGGATCAGCCTGATAGCTGGCTGCCGGGCTCTGGTCTTGGCAGACCTCGCGGCTGCCGAACTGAGGCCTAATGTTGTGATGATCGTCACTGACGATCAGGGCTGGGCTGACATTGGCTACAACAACCCAGCACGGGCTTACACGCCTCACCTGGACGCCCTGGCGGCATCGGGGGCGCGTCTTGACCAGCACTATGTGATGCCCCAGTGCACGCCCACCCGTGTCGCCTGCCTCACCGGTCGCCTGCCCAGCCGGTTTGGAGGCCATGCCCTCGCCGCCTCGAATGAACCGGCCTTTCCTCTGGGCACTCCGACCATGGCGACCATGCTCCAGCAGGCTGGCTACAAGACCTTCCTCTGTGGCAAATGGCATCTCGGCTCAACTCCTGAACATGGCCCCCTCCAATTTGGCTTTGACCATGCCTATGGCTCACTTACCGGTGCGGTCGGCATGTACGACCATCGGTACCGCAAGGGTCCCTTTGAATTCACATGGCACCGTGATGGCAACCTCATTGCGGGCTCTGAAAATGGCCGGCACGCGACCGATCTGATTGCTGACGAAGCCGTCCGTATCATCGAAAATGATCATGCTGCCCCGTTCTTTCTCTTCCTTCCATTTCACGCTCCCCACACTCCACTTGACGAACGGGGAAGGTTCACCGGGCAACCAACACAACTTGATCCAGCCCGCCCCAACCGCTGGCTCCATGAAGACGAGATCGAGTGGTTCAATGACCCGGAAGGCCGCATTCAGTCAGAGGCTGATCCCGAACGCCGTCTGCTTCTCGCGGCAGTTCACCACGTTGACCACGCGATCGGCCGGGTCGTTGATGCCTTGGAACGCAAAGCCATACGAGAGTCGACACTCGTCCTGTTCTCTTCCGACAACGGCCCGCAGATCAACTGGCCCGGAAACGCCTACCCTGACGACCTGAAATTGACCGACTTCAACCAGCCGCTCCCGCTGCGGGGGCACAAGTGTGATGTCTGGGAAGGGGGCATTCTCGTTCCCGGGATTATTTCCTGGCCCGGCCGTATTCCCTCCCGCAGGATCAATGCCCCCGTCCACATCGTCGACTGGATCCCGACTGTTGCCGAAGCTGTCAACGTGGAACCACCAACTGAGCAGGATGGCCTGAGCCTCTGGCAACTTCTCGAGAATGACGCCCCTCTCCCCGACCGCAGCTTCTACTGGCGGAGTCCGATTAATCGCCGGGCAATACGACGAGGCGACTGGAAAATGGTCCATTACGGAAAAGATCCGCCACGCACTGCCGAGGACTGGAAACTGTTCAATCTGCAGGCCGATCCCCGTGAACAACACGATCGTGCCAGCCAGCAGCCAGGAAAAGCTGCCGCCCTCCATCAAGCATTCCTGAAACAGGCCAGCCGCGATGCCCCTTCTCTTCGTCCGCCCCCGGCAGCCTCCACTCAATCAGCCCGCTGAGTCTGGTCACGGCCTTTCGTGAGGAACTTAGTGAGGGCTATTCCTGAGATGGCGTGGCCAGATCGGCCGGCAAAAACTCAACACGCGGGTCAAGCCAGAGCGTGCGGTCAAGAACTTGGCCCGCACCAGCAGGCTCAACGTATAGCCGCAGGCACCTGGCTGGACCGAATTCAAGATCAAGTTGCAGTGGCGGCTCTCCACCCCGCACCAGGCC
>RGBY01000072.1 GCA_009919445.1 Planctomycetia bacterium | reverse complement strand
TCCTGATGCCAAGACATCCCCCATGCGCCCTTGGTAGCTTGACCACCCGAATCGAATGCTCGCAGAGCACTGCTTCGGGCAGCACGCAACCTCTGGGCCTTCGCCAAGCTGATCGAAGATCAGCCGCACGGCCCAGAAATATGTAACGTCTCGCTCTTCAATTCTGCTGACCAGCCACGAATGGCAGTTCAGCAGAGAATTGTTTGCCTTGGGAGAACGCAATGGAAACGCGATGCCAAAAGCAACGCACTCCATCGACATTCTTTCAAGATGCCAATTACCACAACCAAATTGTCAAAGATCGAACGGAAGAGGCGGGCACGATCAGTGCCGGGAGAAAACGAGTGTTTTCTGCCTCACCGGAAAATCTACCGAGACGGATAAGTTTTGCAAGACCTATCCGTTCAGATAGCCTGCGTTGCCCTCTCACCTTCCTTCCTGCCACAAAGGCTGAAGGAAAATGACAGGGTGAACGCCGAAGGGGGAAAGGTATCGAGCCGCGAGCAGCCGGTCAAGCGGTCGTAAAATTTCCCGACAAAATGGCGAGGAAACCTCGCCAGCAGAGACTCGACACGCCGCAGGAAGCGACACCGCCAGTTCAGGATGGTTCATGATGGGTCATGGCTGCGGCCACAGAACGCAGACCGCGTGACCGATGGCTGCTGGCCATCGGTTATCCTATCTTCGGGCGCGAAGCTCGGGCGAACATCGCGTGGCTCCGGGCGAACATCGCCTGCTCCCAAACTCGGCTGCTAACTAACTCCTGCCCCACAGGTTTTTTGCTGGCAGGCATCCGGTTCGAATCTTTTGCAAGAAAGGCATTCCGTGCTCGGCATTCAGCAGGTTCGAATGAGAGGCAAAACTAGCCGTGCCCCCCTTTTCCGCCTGCTTGGCATCGCGTTGCTGGGCAGCGGCGTCATCTGCACCACCGCCTCCGGCCAAGAGGCATTGGCGCCCGTCGAGGTTGCCCACGCCCGCAAAGTCGATCTGGCCACTGGTCAATCTTTTGTTGGCACAGTCTTCCCCGCCCGAACCAGCGACGTTGGCAGTGCGGTCGACGGTCGGGTGGTCGCCCTGCCGGTTCGCGATGGCCAGGCCGTCGCCGCTGCCGAACCAATTGCCGAACTGCTTCGCGGCCTGCTTGAGATTGAACTGGCAGGCGCCGCTGCCGAACTCGACCGGCGTCAGCAGGTGCTGGCTGAACTGCAGGCAGGCTCGCGACCAGAAGAACTCGAACAGGCACGGGCTGACACCGCACGGCTTGAGGCCAGCCTCGAATACGCCCGCAGCCGGCTCACCAGAATTGAACGACTTGTCACCCGCGGCACCGCAACCACCGACGAACTGCAAGATGCCCTCGCCGAAGTTCGGCAGGCCGAGGCCAGCCTGCGAGGAAGCCGGGCCGCATTGGCAATGGCTGAGGCCGGGCCACGGGTCGAGCAGATCGCCCAGGCGGCTGCCGCAGTTGCGGTCCAAAATGCCGCCGTCGAACGGATCAATGACCAGCTTTCCAAGCACACCATTCGGGCGCCATTCGCTGGCTGGGTCGTGGAACGCTTTACTGAGAAGGGAGAGTGGGTTGCCCGGGGCGGCTTGGTGGCCCGCATCGTCGAACTTGATCGGGTCGAGATTGAGGTTCATGTTCCAGAGCGGCACGTCGGCAGGCTTCGATCCGGCATGGAGGTTCGCCTGGAGTTTGATGCGGCCCCCACACAGACTTGGATCGGTACCATCGATCAGGTTGTCCCGCAGGCCGACCTGCTTAGCCGTAACTTTCCAGTGCGGGTCCTCCTTGAGAATCAGCTTCACGAAGGCGTTCCAATCCTTCGTGGCGGCATGTTGGCCCGTGCCTGGCTGCCGGTAGGCCGCATTGGCCGAGTAACGGTCGTGCCAAAAGATGCCGTTGTGCTCGGCGGCCCCCAGCCCATCGTCTTTGCTGTCACGCCAACTGCAGGCAATTCCGACGGCGACAGCCAAAGCGGGACCGTTCGCCCCGTTCCTGTGACACTGGGAGCGGCCGTGGGAGCAGCCGTCGCCATCGATGGCGAAATAGCCGCTGGCACACCCGTCGTCATCCGCGGGAATGAGCGGCTACGACCGGGCACAGCCGTGCGTTACCCACTCCCAGTACAAGCGCCGCTGCCATGAACCTGATCGCGAGCTGTGTTGCCAACCCAGTCAAGGCAGCCGTCGGCGTGCTGCTGCTGACGCTTTTTGGAAGCCTGGCCATCCTCTCGATGCCGGTGCAACTGACCCCGGAGGTGCAAATTCCGACCATCCTGGTCGAAACCCGCTGGCCGGGAGCCAGCCCCCAGGAGGTCGAGCAGGAGATCATCCAGCCCCTTGAAGAAAAACTGCGGTCGGTTGAAGGGCTGACCAAACTTTCCAGTACCAGCGGGAACGGACTCGGGTCAGTTGATCTCGAATTCGGCATCGGCACCGACATGGATCAGGCACTGGTAAAAGTCAACACGCGGCTGCAGCAGATCCGCGACTGGCCCATCGATGCCGACCGGCCCACCCTGAAAACGTCGAGCAGCAGCAGCCGGCCCATCGCCTGGCTGATTCTTGGTCAGGCCGCCCCAGCTGCAGACCTGCTTGAGACAGCGGCTCGCAACCACCCGGAACACGCCACTGCCCTCCGCCAGATTCAACAGGCTCGATCACCGAACCTTGCCCTCTACCGCCTCCGCCGGTTGATTGCCCAAGCCCCGGAACTTCAAAGCCTCGCCCCGCCTGAAATTGATGTCACCGCCATGCGTCGCATGGCTGAAGACGACATCGAAAGCCGGCTGGAAAGGGTTCCAGGGGTATCTGGCGCCGACCTTGTCGGGGGCCGCGAGGACGAACTGCAGGTGATTGTCGACCCGCAATTACTCGCCGCTCGAGGGCTCACCATTGATGATTTGCGGCAGGCGCTCGCCAACCAAAATCAGGACACCTCCGGGGGTGACTTCTGGGAAGGCAAACGTCGCTATCTGGTGCGGACGATTGGCCAGTTCCGCTCACCCGAGCAGGTCGCAGGCGTGATCATCAGTCGTCGCGACGGCAAGCCGGTTTATGTCCGCGATGTGGCCCGGGTCGAATTGGGGATGAAGAAGGCGACCGGCGTTGTCCGCCGGGTTGGTTCGAGCAGCATCGCGGTACGGATCACCCGCGACCAGGATGCAAACGTGCTGGAAACGATGCGGGAACTACGAAAGGTTGCCGCCGACATCGACCGCAACCTGCTGCCCCCGCTGGGCCTCAGCCTTTCGCTGGTCTACGACGAAACCACCTACATCGATTCTGCCATTGGCCTCGTGCAGAACAACATTGCCGTCGGTGGAGCCTTGACCATTCTGACCCTGCTGGTGTTCTTGCGGTCCATCCGCCCGACGCTGATCGCGGCAGTGGCAATTCCGGTCAGCATTGTCGGCACATTTCTTGCTCTGTCAGCCTTCGGCCGCACGTTGAATGTGATCAGCCTGGCCGGCATGGCTTTTGCCGTCGGCATGCTGGTCGACAACGCGGTGGTCGTTCTGGAAAACATCGATTCTCACTTCCGTCGGGGTGAAGACCGTCGCACGGCTGCCATTCACGGAGCCGGTGAGGTCTGGGGGGCGGTGCTAGCCAGCACCCTGACCACTGTGGCTGTCTTTCTACCGGTGATTTTCATCCAGGAAGAGGCTGGGCAGCTTTTTGGTGACATTGCTCTGGCAATCAGTGCCGCGGTGGTGCTCTCACTGGTGGTCTCGGTCTTGGTGGTTCCGGTGGCGGCCTCGGTTCTCTTGCGTCGTCGGCCGCGTACCACCGATCGTGCGGGGGCTGATGTGCTGACTCGCTCCGGACAGACGGTCGCCCAGTTCATTCTCGGCGTTGATCGATTCTTGATGGCCAGCACAGGCCGGCAACTGCTCGCCGCAACTGGAATTGTCGCCGCAGCAGTCACGACTACGTGGCTCATGCTGCCCAAGGTTGAATACCTTCCCGAAGGCAATCGCAACCTTGTTTTTGGGATCCTGCTGCCTCCCCCCGGCTACAACCTCGACGAGTTGATCCGGCTCGGCGAACGGGTCGAAGAGCGGCTGATCCCCTACTGGGACGTTGACCCCGAGACGCCCGCCGCCGCCACGCTCGACGCCCCAATCCTCAACGACTTTTTCTTTGTCGCCCGCGATCGCAGCGTCTTTATCGGCCTGCGTTCCCTCGACCCGCTTGCTGCAAGTCAGCTGGTCCCCTTGGTTCGACGTGTTGCCAGCGACCTGCCGGGCACGATCGCCGTCGCCAAGCAGTCGAGCCTGTTTGAGCAGGGCATTGGCAGTGGCCGGTCAATTGACATTGAAATCACCGGTCCGAGGCTCGAAAAGCTGGTTCGGCTGGGAGGCGAGGTGATGGGGCGACTTCGGGAGGCCCTTCCCGGCAGCCAAAATCTTCCCAAGCCCTCGCTCGACCTCTCAAACCCCGAGGTGCAACTCATCCCGCGTCTCGAGCAGTCTGCTGACATG
Source organism: Planctomycetia bacterium (assembly GCA_009919445.1). Taxonomy (GTDB): domain Bacteria; phylum Planctomycetota; class Planctomycetia; order Pirellulales; family UBA1268; genus UBA1268. The sequence goes on along the minus strand of RGBY01000072.1, from coordinate 5,965 downwards.
CGGCTCGACACCCGCCAGCTAGGCTACTGGGTCGACTGTCTGGTCGACGGCGGCTATGCCACTGACTTTTTTCTTGGGAGCGACCGGATCGACCTGGTCATCAAGGGAGAAGACCGGTTCGTGCAGCGGACGCAGGACGTTCGCAACCTGCCGGTCATCACACCTGGCGGCCAACTCGTCCCGCTCGATAGCGTGGCTGATGTGCAGGAATATTCGAGTGGTCCCGAACAGATCCTGCATCGAGAACGCGAGCGGGCAATCACCGTGCAGGTTTCGCCCCCGGCGACCATGCCGCTGGAAGAGGCCCAAGAGCGTATTGAAAAAGCGATTGTTGCCCCACTGGAAGCGGCCGGGGAGCTGACCGGCGGCTACCGGGTCACCCTTGGCGGCACGGCAGACAAACTCCGGGCCACCTGGGATGCTCTTTGGTTCAACCTCGTACTCGCCGGGTTGATCACCTACCTGCTGATGGCCGCGTTGTTCGAATCGTGGTTCTACCCCGCAGTGATCATTGCTGCAGTTCCGCTGGGCAGCGTTGGCGGCCTGGTTGGCCTGGCCCTTCTCAACACTGTGGGCCGCCCATTCGGTATTTTTCAGCCCCTCGACGTACTGACCATGCTGGGCTTTGTCATCCTGATTGGCACCGTGGTCAACAACCCCATTCTGATCGTTGACCGCACCCTCCAGCTCGTCCGCACGGGCAAGGCGACCGCCACCGAGGCCATCCTTGAGGCAGTGGCTGGCCGTATTCGACCCATTTTCATGACCACCCTGACCACCCTGCTCGGGCTCTTGCCACTGGTACTCCTTCCTGGAGCTGGCAGCGAACTCTACCGAGGCCTAGGCGCGGTCTTGTTGGGTGGACTCCTTGTCTCGACGCTCGTTACGCTGTTGCTGGTGCCGGTTCTCTTGGGACTCTGCTTCCGGCTGTTTCCCGCACGACCTGGTTCTGACGCCGTGACACCGATAACCCCGATGCCGCTGCCACTTCTGTCGTCGGTCCATGAACCTGTCGATCCTGCTGCTACCTCCACCCTCTGACTGATCTCTCGTTGCCCTCCACCCCTGAAGGAGACTCTCGTGTCCTATCATCCATCATCTGAACCGGCTGCCCCCTCTCCCTACCTCAGCACCGATGCAGCCATGCTAGCCCTGATGAAGCGACCGCTGCCGCACAGCAAGTTTCCACAGCATCCCAGTGAGGCGGAGATGGTCTTCCAAATCCTCAGTGAGGAACTGCTGCTCGACGGCAACAGCAAGCAGAACCTGGCCACCTTCTGCCAGACCTGGGAAAGCCCGCAGGTCCACCGATTGATGGATCTGGCCATCGACAAGAACCTCATCGACAAGGACGAGTATCCACAGACCGCCGAAATCGAGCGGCGTTGTGTGAACCTGCTTGCCGATCTCTGGAATGCTCCAGGTGAGGCCATGGGCTGCTCCACCATCGGTTCAAGTGAGGCGTCGATGCTGGGTGGCATGGCAGCGAAGTGGCGTTGGCGGGCCCGCCAGAAGGCGGCTGGCCGACCGACCGATCGCCCCAACATGGTCTGCGGCAGCGTCCAGATCTGCTGGAAGAAGTTTGCCCGCTACTGGGATGTCGAACTCCGTGAAATTGAAATGACCTCCAGCGAACTCTGCATCTCTCCTGAGGAAGTCCTCAAGCGAGTGGATGAAAACACCATCTTCGTTGTGCCCACGATGGGTGTCACCTACCACGGCCTCTACGAAGACGTACAGGCCATCAGCCAAGCCCTCGATGACCTTCAGGCTCGCACCGGGCTCGACGTGCCACTGCATGTTGACGCCGCCAGTGGTGGCTTCCTCGCCCCGTTCACGGCTCCTGATCACGCCGCCTGGGACTTCCGTCTGGAACGGGTGAAGTCAATCAATGCCTCCGGACACAAGTTTGGCATGGCTCCTCTAGGAGTTGGCTGGGTGCTGTGGCGAGAACCCCAGGACTTGCCAGAGGAACTGATCTTTCATGTCAGCTACCTCGGTGGCGATATGCCAACCTTCCAGATCAACTTCTCACGTCCGGCTGGCCAGGTCATCTCGCAGTATTACGACTTCGTGCGTTTTGGTCGGGATGGCTATGCCGCCGTGCACGGCAGTTCCCATGAAATCGCCCAGTACTGCGCAGCCGCAATCAGCGATATTGATGGGTTCACCATCATTCACGATGGCAATCCCGCCCATGGCATCCCGGCCGTTGTATGGACGCAGGAAAGTGGTGCTGAGCAGAATTTCACGCTCTATGACCTCGCTGACCGGCTACGGATGCGGGGCTGGCAGGTGCCGGCTTATCCCTTTACCGGCGAACTGGCCACACGGGCCTACCAACGGATTCTGGTCAAACGAGACTTCACCCGAGAGATGGCTGACCTTCTGTTAATCGACATCCGGGCGGCTGTCGATCATCTCCGGAAACACCCCGTTCCCGTTCGGCAGGATGCTGACGGCCGGGGCACCTACAACCACCTTTGAACGGCAGCCTCTGAAAAGAGATAGAGGGCTGTTGGGTGTGCCCACTGTCAGCGGCCGGGCACACCCTGGTCAGTTCGACTCAGGGAGGTGATCAGCCGAGGACGACGGATCTGCCAGCGATTCCTGACCGATGCCGGTCTCTTGCTCGGCAGCGGCGGCAGCGGCGTTGTCTTGGCCGTCGAGATCTTCGGGGTCTTCCCAATGCCCCTCAAAGTACGGGTTATCACGAGGGTCGGGCGGTTCGGCATCGCCTACCAGTTGAAACACAAACTGATTGGGGCCGTCCGCCGTGACCGTTGCCGTCAGACCTGATGTCTCGATATTGCTGTAAAACCGAGGGATTCCACTGGCCATTTCCGGAATCCCGGGATCTTCATAGTAGAAGGGATCGTCCGGGTCATCGACATAGGTCGGGTCCTGATAGAAACGCCCTGTTGGCAGCATGTACTGAACAGAAACCAGCTGCGGCCCCACAGGGGCTCCGATCTGGCCACGGAATGTGTTGAGCAGAAAACGCCCCTCGGAATTGGTGACTCCCGTGGCGGTATAGGTGCGATGTGGATCTTCGAAGGTGGAGACGAATGAGACCACCGCACCCTTGATTGGCCTTCCGTTGTGCAACACCTGCCCGCCCGCCTCTGCCGTCGGCGGCCGTAGTTGCACCCACGGATCATCCGGCTTTTTGGGCTGCATCCGAGAAATCACCGGCATCCCAACCATGATCACTGTGCCGATCACCGCAGCTACCGGAAGCGTGATCAGAGGAGAATCGCCCTTCATGTGCTTTCACTGCCCGGCGTTCTCCGCCGACTTGCCATCTTGTTCATCAGATTGCCCTTAACGGGGTTTCCGCAGCCCTGCAGCACCCCGAACGCACTTCCACCTTACCAAACGAGGTTTCTGCGCGAAAGTTGCGGGCAAACAACGAAACAAAGCAGGCGGGAACGCACCACCAAACCGGCGGCCTAGGTGGCCCCAGGCTTTTTCTGGGCCAACGCGATCAATTCGTTGACGACGTTCCTCAGTGTGCTGGCCTTAAAGGGCATGAGCAGAACCTTCCGGAAGTCATCCGTCCTTGCCTCGGTCGCGAAGAATTCCTGCTGCTTGGCACTGCCAATGATGAGCACCGGCACCCGAGCCAGATACGGATCACGGGAAAAGGCATTGAATGCCTCGAGAGCTGCTTCCTGAAGCACCTGCGCACTGAGCAGGAGAAAGTCTGGCCGCGGATGGGTTTTGAACCGCATCAGGGCCCGCTGAGGATCTTGGGTGACGAGGGTCCGGAAGCCCTGGTCGCTGAAGAAATTCCTGAGGGAGTCCTGACTACTGCCGGCCACCTCAACAATCATCAGAGAAGGCCGATCTGCGGAAGGCCGCTTGCCCTGCTCTGGGGTTTCCTGCGGAACCATCAGTCCACCTCCCACGCCAAAACGTGAGGGACGCTGCAAAAGCATGCCCCCAGTAGTGCCCCATTTCTTCGCCAGAAGAAAAAAAGAGGCGCCGGTCGGAGTCGAACCGACGATGGCGGATTTGCAATCCGCTGCCTTAGCCACTTGGCTACGGCGCCCTGTTGAACCGCAAATAACGCTATGGCAAAAGGGGCCAACTGGTCAAGCCGTATTGCCTGTGCTGATTCGACAGCCTTCTCACGACTTGATGAACGGGATAGCTCTGCGTTTCATGGCGAACTGAGTGACTGTATCGGTCACAATCGCCGTGACACTTAAACCCGTTTTCGGCTCTAACGCCTAGTGACCCTAGCCACAAGACCATGATGACGGCTATGATCGCAGACTTAAGCAGAAACTGACCGCTTCCCGCCGAGCAAGCGACGGAAAACTGGCGGCTTCTGGCGTACTGGCTAAACGGAACTATTTGGAGTGACTCGATGCCCGAACCCTCGTGTGATATCGGCCTGATTGGCTTGGCGGTAATGGGAGAAAACCTGGCGCTGAATATCGCCAGCCGGGGCTACTCAATCGCCGTCTACAACCGCACGACCAGCGTCACCGACACGTTCACCGGGGGCCGCGGCAATCAGCCCGAGGTTGTCGGCTGCCATTCCCTTGAAGCATTGGTGGCTGCCCTTAAGCCACCCCGCAAGGTGATGCTGATGGTCAAGGCTGGCCCTGCAGTCGACCAGATTATCCAGACGCTGCTTCCGCTCCTCTCACCCGGTGATGTCATCATTGATGGTGGCAACACGCTCTACAGTGACACCGAGCGACGCACCCGCGAGGTCGAGGCTGCTGGTCTCTTGTACGTCGGCGCCGGAGTCTCCGGTGGCGAGGAGGGCGCTCTCAAAGGCCCCAGCCTGATGCCCGGTGGCTCCTCGGCAGCCTGGCCCCTGATCCAGCCGATCTTTCAAGCGATTGCAGCAAAGGTCGGCCCCCAGGCCGACATTCCCTGCTGCGACTGGGTGGGCCCCCGTGGTGCCGGCCACTACGTCAAAATGGTGCACAACGGCATCGAGTACGGCGACATGCAGTTGATCTGCGAAGCTTACTGGCTGCTCAAGCATGCTGGCGGCCTCGACAATGACGCCCTCGCTGCCGTCTTTGATGAGTGGAACCGAGGTGAACTCGATAGCTACCTGATTGAGATTACGCGTGACATTTTTACCGCTCGTGACCCCGACGGATCGGCTGGCAGTTTTCTGGTTGACCACATCCTCGACCGGGCCGGTGCCAAAGGGACCGGCAAGTGGATGAGCCAACTGGCGCTCGATCTGGGAGTGCCAAGCACACTGGTCACAGAGGCGGTCTACGCCCGTTGCCTGTCGGCTCGCAAAGAGGCTCGCGTGCGGGCAAGTGAACTGCTGGAGGGTCCCACTGCCCCGCTGGCATCTGATCCAAAAGCCTTTGTCGATCAGGTCCGTCAGGCCCTCTACGCCTCGAAAATCGCCAGCTATGCCCAGGGTTTTGTCCAACTTGCTGCCGCTGCTGCCGAGCACGACTGGCAGCTTGATTACCGCTCGATTGCCATGCTCTGGAGGGGTGGCTGCATCATTCGGGCTCAGTTTCTTGACCGCATCGCTGAGGCCTATGACGCTGATCCTGAACTTGAAAATTTGATGCTCGCGCCCTACTTCACCAAGGCCCTAAGCGACAGCCAGGCAGCCTGGAGACAGGTCGTTGCCACAGCGGCGGCTGGCGGCATTCCAACCCCTGCTTTCATGACGGCGCTGGCCTACTACGACGGGTATCGCAGTGCCAGCCTGCCGGCCAACCTCCTGCAGGCCCAGCGGGACTATTTTGGCGCTCATACCTACGAGCGAACTGACCGAGCGGGCAGCTTCCACAGCGAGTGGCTGGAACTTCGCCGCCCCGTCTCTTGACCTCTCTCGATCTCTTCTTTTTCTCTAAGAGGAACAACTCTGATGACTGCCAGTTATCTCGACAATCTCTTCGGACTGCAAGGCCGCACGGCGGTAGTCGTCGGTGGAACGGGGGTTCTGGGCGGCGCGCTCGCCGATGGA
>RGBY01000071.1 GCA_009919445.1 Planctomycetia bacterium | reverse complement strand
ACAGCCTCCGAGGCCACACTGCGGCTGGCCACAGCCTGCTGCTGGCAGATTATCAGCTGTGCTGGTCGCAGCAGGGGCTGAGACGACACTGAGTAGTTTTGTGAGCTTTGTGCTTTCGCAATGGGGACAGGTCGGCTTTTCTTCGCCACGGATCAATAACTCGCAGTGCTGATCACACTCGCGGCAACGGTATTCGTAGAGCGGCATCGTGATCTCTCCTCCTGCCTTAGGTGACTTGTCAATTACCTTAACACGATTGCCTCCTCCTGCGGTGGTCATGGACCACAGGCAGCCCCCAAGCCCCCGGATGGCATGCGATGCTCGTTCTCGTTCTGGGAATCACCCTGACCGCCTACGCCGGAATTTGCCTGTTTTTCCTTCTGGCTCAACGGTCTTTCATCTACTGCCCCCGCCCCAGCCTCAACCCGGCGGTCACTTGCCTGACGCTTCACCGGAATCAGACCACGATTCGCGTCGCCTCCCATCGACACGATGGCCCCCGTGGTTTGATTTATTTCGGAGGAAATGCTGAGGACATTTCCCTTACGTTGCCTGAGATAACGGCGGCCTTTCCCGCCCGGGCGATCTACATGCTGTATTATCGCGGCTACGGTGACAGTTCCGGCAGGCCAACAGAGGCCGGCTTGCGTGAGGATGCCGCAGCTGTTTTTGAGTTTGTCCGCAGCCGTCACGCCCATGTGACCCTTGTCGGCCGAAGCCTCGGCAGCAGCCTGGCTGTCGGACTGGCGGCCAACCATGCCCCCCAGCGGCTCGTGCTGATCACCCCTTTTGACAGCATCCTGGCCATTGCCAGCCAGATCGCTCCCTTCCTGCCCATGCGGCTGTTGTTGCGTGACCGCTGGGAATCGGTGCACGACGCTCCCCAGGTTCACTGCCCCACACTCATCCTGGCGGCAGGCGATGATGAACTCATCCCTGCGGCCAATACCGACCGCCTCCTGCGGGCATTTCCGGATGGCGTTGCCTCGCTCGCTGTCATCCCCGACACCGACCACAACTCAATTTCTGTCGCCCCGGCTTTTTGGCAAGCACTTCATGACTTCGCCAGCGATGAGTCATAGTTGGCAGGGTGACGCAATTGTCTCCGGTCACTCCTCGTCTGGCTCACCTTTCCCCCGCCGCCGCGAGACGGTTGGCTCCTGACGCCGGAAGACTGCAACCACATCCTCGATCGGAACGACGTAGAGCAGGTTATCCTGCTCAAAATCGACCGGGATCGAATTACGAGGGTGGAACAGGACCTTGTCATATTTTTCGATTGGAAAGTCAGCGTCCCGTTCGATCTGCAGGCTGACCTCAACGACCCGCCCTGTGATGGTCGGAATTTCAGCCTGATCGGGCAGCACAATGCCGCCACGTGTCTGGTTGCGGCTTTCATCCTTACGGATGAGTACCCGCATCCCCAACGGCTCTACGAACTCATTCGCCCGCATATTCTCGCTCACCCTTTCCATTCGCTCGTTTTCTGTCGGCACCGTGCTGCTCGCTGCAAAATCGTGCACAATCTTGCACAACCTCGCACAACCTTTGCACAACCGGGCCTCGGCTCTATTACCGTGACGCGGCACGACTGCCCAAACGCCCTTCTGTCTTCTGTTCTACGTCGCCGCAGTCACCGCGGCCAGCGGCAGGAATCGCGGCCGAACTTCGGGCCCCCTGAGCTTTCTAATCTGGTGTATACTCACCAGTCCTTCAAGGCGGCACGCCATCGACCATCGCCCAGCGGCTTGAGCCAGCAAGCCAGCGGACACCGCCGATGGTCCTCAATTCGATAACCTCGCTATCGAGGGAAAATCCTTTGAACACGCTGCCCGACGCTTCGCTGCCAGTTACCCAAAGTCGGGGAGAACTGGTTGTCATTGCCAACCGGCTGCCGGTTCATAGGCCCACGCCCAACAGCCCCTGGGAGACCAGTCCTGGTGGGCTGGTCTCGGCTCTCATGCCCATTCTGCGTGAACGCAAAGGGGTCTGGATTGGCTGGGCAGGTAGTTCTGAGCCAGCTTGCAGCCCGTTTGAGCATGACGGGCTCTACAACGTGCCCGTCAGCCTGTCAGCCGAAGACGTTCGAGATTACTACGAGGGTTTTTCCAACAGCACCCTCTGGCCGCTCTATCACGACGCCTGCCAGACGCCGCAATACAACCGGGCGTGGTGGGCTCCCTATGTGGCGGTCAATCGACGGTTTGCCGAAGTTGCAGCTCGCGAAACAGCTGCCAATGGTCATGTTCTTGTGCAGGATTACCACCTGCAACTTGTGCCTGGCATGCTCCGCGAACTACGGCCTGACGTTCGCATCGGCTTCTTCCTGCACATTCCGTTTCCACCAGTGGAACTGTTCGCCCAGCTTCCCTGGCGGCAGCGACTCTTGGAGGGCATGCTGGGCGCCGATGTGGTTGGCTTTCAGACGCGACACGGGGCCCAAAACTTTGTGCGGCTGGTGAACCGTTACACCGCCCATCGCGGAAGTGGCCAGACTATTCTGGTCAATGGCCGCCGAGTCATGGCTCGTGAATATCCGATTTCGATTGACTACGACCGCATTCAGCAACTGGCTACCAACCCACAGATTGTGGCCCGCTCTCAGGAAATCCGAAAAGAGCTTGGCGAAAATCGCACGATCATGCTCGGTGTCGACCGACTCGATTACACAAAGGGCATCGACCAGCGGATCCGTGCCGTCTACGAGATCTTCAAAGCAGGGCGTCACACCGTCAAAGATCTCGTGCTCGTGCAGGTGAGCGTGCCCTCTCGAGAGAGCGTCGATGAATATATCGAGGTTCGAGACCGCATCGAGAAATTGGTCGGCCACATCGACGGCGAGTTTGGCACTGTCGGTGCCGTGCCGGTCCATTACCTCCGCCGCAGCCTGCCCATTGAGGAGCTCGTTGCCTATTACCTCGCAGCTGATGTCATGCTGGTCACGCCCTTTCGCGATGGCATGAATCTTGTTGCGAAGGAATATGTCGCCTGCCGCCGTGATGATACTGGCGTCCTTGTCCTCTCTGAGTTCACTGGGTCGGCTGTTGAACTCGACCGGGCGGTGCTGGTGAATCCTCATGATATCGACGGCATGGCTGCCACAATCGAACGGGCCATTGCCATGCCCCCCGCTGAGCAGGCCCGCCGCATGCGGAGCCTCCGGCAGCGGGTTCGCAAGCGGACGGTTTATACGTGGGCCTCTGACTTCACCCGTGCCCTGACCGCTGAGCAACCGACTGGAGCCCAGCCTGACACCGTCGACCTGAATCGTTCTACATCCTGATGAACCGCCCCTCTTGCTTTTGCCTCTGGAGAACGCTTTGACCGGATCCGAATCTGCTGCCCCACTACTGATGGCTGAAGACGAACTTGACGAGGCCCTTGAGGCAATTGCCCGTGTCCCGATTCTACTGGTCGCGACAGACTATGACGGCACGCTCTCGCCTATCGTTGACAACCCTGAGGATGCCCGGCCCATCCGTGAGTCAATTATTGCGCTGCGAGCCCTGGCGACACTGTCGAGCACGTACTGTTCGGTCATCTCTGGCCGGTCTCTTTCTGATCTGGCAAACCTGAGTGCTCTCGACGGGCAGATCATGCTCGTCGGTTCACACGGCAGTGAGTTTGACCAGGATTTTGTTCGCACCCTCACCGAACAACAGATCGCCACACGGCAAAAAGTGCTTGATGAAATGCACCGCATTGCGGCCCAGGATGATCGCTTTCATATTGAACCCAAGCCAGCCTCGATTGCTTTCCACTACCGCAATGTTGATGAAGGCCGCGCCAACGCGGCGGTTGAAGAACTACTTGGTGGAGCAGCCACCTGGAACGATGTGCAGGTCAAATCAGGCAAAAAGGTGCTTGAACTGGCTGTCGTCCATACCTCGAAGGGAGACTGCATTGATGCCCTCCGCCACCGCGTCGGGGCAACTGCGGTGGTCTACTTTGGGGATGATGTCACCGACGAAGACGCCTTTGTGCGACTGCACGGGCCTGATGTCTCTGTCAAAGTCGGCAGTGGCGCAAGTGCGGCGACCTTCCGAATTAGCGACCCCACCGAGGTTGCTCGACGGCTGGCCCGGCTGGCCAGTGCCCGCGAGGCATTTCTGGCAGGAGCTGACGCGGTGCCGATTGAGCGGCATGCCCTGCTCTCTGATGGCCGGGTCATGGCCCTGGTTGCCCCTGGTGCAAAAGTCTGCTGGATGTGTGCCCCGCGAGTCGACGGGCCGGCCCTGTTCGCAGAACTGCTGGGTGGCCCTGCGGCCGGGCATTTCACGATTGAGCCTGCTCAAGCTGACGAACCACCGCAGCAACAGTACGACGGGAACTCACTGGTTCTCAAAACAAGCTGGTCAAAACTGTCTGTTACCGATTTCCTCGATTGTACAGCCGGCAAGCCGACTCAACGGGCTGGCCGCACCGATCTGATCAGACAGATTGAAGGACGAGGCGAAGTCCGCATTACCTTTGCCCCGCGGCTCGACTTTGGTCGGCAGCCAACCCAGCTGATCGTTCGTGAGGACGGCCTGGAGATTGATGACACCATTGACCCGATCGTGTTACGGGCTCCAGGGGTCAGCTGGGAAATACACGAAGAGGGGCCTCATCAGTTTGCCGTGGGCACCGTCACCTTACGGGGTGAACCGCTGAGAATGGAGCTCCGCTACGGCACGGGCTCACTTCGCGAACAGCAGACCATCTCGCCACAGGAACGGTACCGACGCACCAGAGCCTACTGGGAAACATGGGCTGATCGGCTCATTCTGCCCAAGCGTGAAGCCCCCCTTGTCAGGCGAAGTGCCCTGGTGCTGAAGGGGCTGTGCTATGGGCCGACCGGTGGTATCGCTGCTGCCGCCACAACAAGCCTGCCAGAACATCTCGGTGGTATCCGCAACTGGGACTACCGCTACTGCTGGCTGCGAGATGCCGCCATGTCGGCAACCTCACTGGTCAAACTGGGCTCATTCGCTGAAGCCATGGCCTTCCTCGACTGGATGCTACTGGTTATCGATCGGGCCGCGGCTCCCGAGCGGCTGATGCCGCTGTACACCGTGACCGGTCACGAAGTCGGCGCCGAAGCTGAAATCGCCGAACTGGCCGGGTACGCCGGTTCACGGCCGGTACGAGTGGGCAATGCCGCCCGAGGGCAGGTTCAGCTCGACGTCTTTGGCCCTATTGCGGAACTCGTCTGGCAACTTCTCCTTGCCGAAGCGCCCGTATCGAGTGAACACTGGCGTCTTGTCGAGGCCATGGTTGGTGCCGTCGAAGCTCGCTGGCATGAACCTGACCACGGGATCTGGGAGATTCGCAAGCCCCGTCGTCATCACGTTCATTCGAAGGTGATGGGCTGGATGGCTGTTGATCGGGGTATCAAAATTTCGGAACGGTTTCTCGACCGGGAACGGCCTGCCTGGGAAAAACTCCGTCAGACGATCGCTGATGACATCCTGGAAAAAGCCTGGCATGAACCGACAGCCGCATACACTGCCGCTTATGGCGATGATGACCTTGATGCTGCCACTTTGATGATCGGCCTCAGCGGCCTGATCGACTGCACCGACCCCCGATTTCTTGCCACGGTTGATGCCATCGAAAAACGGTTGCGGATGGGCCCAACGGTATTTCGTTACCTCGCCGATGATGGCCTGCCAGGCCGCGAAGGTGGCTTTTTCATCTGTGCCAGCTGGCTGGTCGACGCGCTCCACAAGGCTGGTCGACGAGATGATGCCGAGGAACTGTTTGAGTCGATGATTGAATTGGCCGGCCCCGAGGGCCTGCTGCCAGAACAATACGACCCGCTCCTCAGACGGACACTGGGCAATCATCCACAGGCGTACTCGCATATCGGCCTGATCGAAAATGCGTTGACGCTCTCTTCAGGCTAATCCGCCTGCTGCTGCAACCCCTCCTCAAGCAGCGGCAGCAGCTGCCCACCTTCGGCGGCAATCTGATCACGGGCCACCAGCTCGTCGGGAAGATGAAAAAAACCAATGGCGAGCATCAGATAGGTTGCCAGCAGAACAAGGCCCTCCATCCAGTTTGCACTTCCGGCGTTCATCACCTCCCGGGCGACGAGAATGGCCAACAAGATGGCAACCACCTCAAAGGTTGAAAACGCGAGGTTCATCGGCTCACCGAGGAGCAGGCCTGTGAACACGAGCAGAGGCGCAACCAATAACACCATCTGAATCGTTGACCCAACCGTTGCCGCCATCACCAACTCTTGGCGTCCTTGGCGGGCAAACCGTATGGCGGTGAGCACCTCTCCAATGCCACCAACACCGCCGAGCAGCACAATGCCACTAAAAGTATCTGACAGCCCAAGTGCTTTCGCTGTTGGACCCAACGATTCTGACAGGGCATCACTGACAATCGCCAAGAGCACACCACTGCCAAAGAGAGTGGCAAGGCTCATAAGGACTGTCTGCGTTCGCCCTGAACCCATTTCCCCGGCCGGAGTCAGGCTTTCACCCTCATGACCAAAGAGACTGACAAGGACATTCCCCACATAGAGCACCAACAAGATACAACTCAGTTCAAATGACAGATCCCGGGTGCCCTCTGGCGTGCCAATCCGAAAAACCGCCGGCACGATGAAGCAGAGACCGCACATCATGAGCATCAGCCCTGCGGCACGCAGTCGCTTCCGGTCGAAGGGACGCGGACCGAATTTCAGTCCCCCGACCACCAGGGCGCAGCCCAGCCCGACCAGCAGGTTCACCATGATCGAGCCAGTCAGAGAAGCCTTGACCACTCGACCGAGGCCGTTGTGCAAGGCGGCCATGCCGATGATCAATTCCGGAGCGTTACTCAGAGTTGAATTCAGCAGGCCACCAACGACTGCTCCAAGGCGTCTCGCCAACCGCTCGGTTGCCGTTCCCATCAGCTCGACAAGCGGCACAATGGCCACTAATGACGCGACGAATACAGCCAGCGGTTGGCCACCAAAAAATTGCAGGCCAATCGCCACGAAAACGATTGGCATGAGCCAGCGAGTCTTCATGCCGGCAGCATACCGCACCAGCCCTTGCCAGTGCGGTTGACGTCCCCAGTTTTCTCCTCCCGCGATACACTCAGCAGAGGCTGACAATGAAATCAGCCTCTCTTTTTCTTCTTGTCGACTCCTCGCTCCCTGACTTCCATGGCCCAGCATCACCGTCCCTCAACCAACGACGTCCCCCCGCTCCAAGAGCAATTTGGCACCATTGTCATCGGAGCCGTCGCGGGGCTGATCGCGGTTGCCTTCCATGCGGTGATGAATCTGGCCGAAGAGACACGTGCCGAGTTGGCGGTGCTGGCAACTGGCCATGGACTTCTCGCCCAGTGTGGGGTTGTTGTGACCTGCGGCCTGTTGGCGGCAGCCGCGATCTTCCTGGTCCACCGCTATGCTCCAGAAGCCGAGGGCAGTGGCATTGCCGCCGTGCTCGAAGCCCACCGCACCGTTGGCGGGCGACGGGCCCTGCGAATCCTCTGGGTCAAGTTTTTGGGGGGCTTCTGCGGGCTTTCATCTGGCATGCCACTGGGCCGAGAGGGGCCGAGTGTGCAAATCGGAGCGATGTCGGCCATTGCCCTGAGGCACTATGGTCCCAGGCTTGTCTACTATCGACGGCGGGCCGTCGAACTCGGCGCAGCAGCCGGTTTGGCAGCTGCCTTCAATGCCCCATTATCGGGTGTTGTCTTTTCCTTTGAACTGCTCAAGCAGCCGTTTCACGCCCACAATTGTTTCGAGACGATTCTGGCCTGCGCCATTGCTGACTGGGTCTGCCGACTCTTTCATGGGCCGATCTTTGAGCTGCCAATTGTTCTCGATGGGTTTCGTGACTGGCAAGAATTGCCCACTTTTGCATTGGTTGGACTCTGGGCTGGGGTCATTGCCCTGGTTTTTCAGATGTTCCTCCTCTTTGCCGCCAAGCGATTTCAGCAGGTTGGTGCCCGTCCGGGAGGAGCCGTCGCCGCAACAGCTCTCTGGGGCTGCCTGCTTGGCTTGGTGCTGTTGTGGCAGCCAGCACTCTTGGGAATCGGGCATACGCTCTTTGAGGCTTCCATTGAGAACACCATGCCACTGACGCTGGCGGTGCTAGCACTGGCGGCACGAATTCCACTGACAGCGATCAGTTATTCCACCGGTGCCCCGGGCGGGCTGATCGTACCTGCCTTGTTGTTCGGAGTCTTGGCTGGCCAGATCTTTTCGCAGTCTTATGCCTGGCTATTCGGAAGCGTTGATGCTGACTTCCACGCAGTCTGTCTTGTCGCCGGAATGGCTGCCAGTATCGGTGCGCTGTTTCGCACCCCATTGACGGCGACGATCATGGCCGTGGAGATCACCGGCGCGTACGCCTGTCTGCTTGAAATCTCGATTGCCTATCTGGCTGCCCACTCGCTGCTGGGCCTGGCCCGTCAGCCAGATCTCTACACGGCACTGGGACGTCTTCACGCGTCCCAGCACGGCAGCCATGACGCTCGTCTGGCCGCTGCCCGACCTGCCGTCAGGCAGCGCGCCGCCGATCCATAGCCGCTGTCTCGCCTGCCTCAGTGGTATTTTGATTGGGGCCGGTCAGCCCCCGCATCTCCAGCAACTGTCGGAGGCTAGCCACTTCTGCCGTCAGGTCCCGTAGTTCATCCTGATGATCGTCCTCATTCTGCACGAAACTGCCGGCGATGAGCCCCGAAAGGGCCCCAAATGAACTGGCTCCTGTCACCATCAGCATGAAGGCAACCACCCGCCCCTCCCAGCTGATCGGGTAGAGATCACCATAGCCCACTGTGGTCACCGTACAGATTGCCCACCAGACGGCATCTTCAGCTGAGGTGATATTGCCACCGGCCCCGCCTTCGAAATGCAGAATGGCAAAACTGCTGAAAAAGATCACGGTTACAGCGACAAAACTACCCCCCAGCAAGGCATTCCGGGCACGGTTTTGAAAAACAAGCGAGGCCAAAAACCGAGTTGCTTTAACGCCACGAATGACCCGCAAGATACGAACCACCCGGGCTGCCCGTCCCCAGCGCACGATGTCAAGAGCCGGTATCGACGAGAGTAGGTCTATCCATCCCCAGGTCGCCAGATACCGCCAGCGGTTCTCAGCCCGCACGAGGCTGACCACGAAGTCAATGAGAAAGACGACACAAACGGTTAGGTCTGCATACGCAAGGAGCGAGCGGGCTGATGGAGTCAACTCAACAATAACCCCTACCGCAAGCATGCCGATGGCAATGAGGCTCATCAACAAGATGACGGCGTTATACCCCGCCCAATGCTCCTCATGAGAGATGCTTGACCTCTTTTGATGGGCTGAACCAGCTTCTTCCTGCTGGTGGATGCTACCCAAAAACGGGAGCCCAGAACGATTGACCTGAGGTGCAAAAGGCATTCTTTTTACGAACGGGAACGAGCCTGTACCGATGTGCGA
Source organism: Planctomycetia bacterium (assembly GCA_009919445.1). Lineage (GTDB taxonomy): Bacteria > Planctomycetota > Planctomycetia > Pirellulales > UBA1268 > UBA1268. The sequence continues at coordinate 1,069 of RGBY01000071.1, read as the reverse complement.
CGAACAATCAGACCGGCCCAATCGCGGCAGAACATTGATTGGCCGGAGAGCATAGTGAGCCACCGATGTCCTACGGGACAGCAATTTCTCATTCGCCGAAGAATCGCCCGCACCCCAAAGCCCCTAAATTAAACTAGATTAAACTTGGGGCATGGTGTTGGGCATGGTATTCCATGGGTACGACAAACGCTCCACCGAGACATGCTTCTGATGATTTCCGCTACCGAACCGACGCTCACGACCATGCCTTCTCATCCTGCCGTCCGGGCTGAATTTCTTGATTTCCGTGATCGCAGTCATGGTGCTGTGGCACTCGGCGAAATTCCGGAACAACGAGCAGCGGGCCGCTTCATCTGGGTCGATATCGACCTCACCGCAATTCAACCTGCTGAACTTCACGACCTGATCCCTGCCTGCGTTCTTGAAAATGAACAAGTCCATCAGATTCTTTCTGAGGATGATCAAAGGCAGGGGACAGAAAGCCAGAGAGTTTCCACCCTGACCCGTACTGATGATGCCATACGAATCTGTCTGATTGGCGTCCGGCAACAGGAAAGCGGGCTATCGAGTGAACAGCTTGATATTGTTATTGGCGAGGGTCTGCTAACGACCGTTCGGCATGGGCACAGCGGTGTCCTTCAGGCGGTCCGTCGTGATTACATCAGCGACTTCGAGCGTCACGCTGCCACACCAAGCTTTCTGATCTATGAGTTCTGGGACAAGCAAATCGATCAGTTCCTCTCCGCTCAGGGACGACTCGACGAGGAAGTCGAGGCCATTCGGCTGGCCCTCCGCCGCTCAGCTGACGAAGCAACCTTGACTCGCCTTGCCGATGTATCCAGTCAGCTGCTTGCTCTCCGCAAGCGGGTGCTACCGGCCCGGCGGGTCCTGGAGGAACTTGTCTCGCGGAAAACAACACTCATCAGCGAGGCCACACTTGACTTCCTCGGCAAGATGATCGACACGCTGGAGCGGCTGCTGGCTGACATCACAGCCAACCGCGAAATTCTCGAAAGCGCAATGAACTTTTCCCTGACTGTCATGACCCACCGCACAAACTTGACCATGA
>RGBY01000008.1 GCA_009919445.1 Planctomycetia bacterium | reverse complement strand
GGCTGCCCGGAGCCCGGCAATCATTTCATCGCGCTGGCCGGGGGTGTTTGATGAGTTGCATGACATCACGGCAACATTGATTGCCGATTTGTCAGATGGGTCGGTTCGAATGGTGCCGGTAAATGTCGCTTCTTGCCCATGCCGTACCCGGTAGGGCACGGTCTGGGTGGCGTCCCAGTGGTCAACACGAAAGGTGGCATCCCACCCTGGGTAATGAACAGCCGCTTTGGCAATTTCCTGCCAGCCGTCACCCCGATCGACCTCCAGCCGAACGTCACCGGCCTCCCCAGGCCTGAGCGGAAAGAGTTGTGTCGAGAGTTTGAGAATGGCGTCTTGAGGTTCAGCAGGCGTTACGGTGACGGTATAGACCGCAAAGGCAATGACTTCGCTGCGCGGCACATCCAGCAGGAAGGGCACGGGTTTCCTCTTTTGCTTTTTCCCTTTGTTCGCTTGTGCGGCCATCTCCGGTGAGGCTGAGGGCTTTGTCCACCATTTCCCGGTGACCCAGCTATCAAGACCAGGAAAGTCATCACCGAAGGGTCGCGGAGCAAGCTGCTCAGGAACAAGAGGGCCGACCGGTTGGGCCATCGCCACACAAGACAAAAGGCCGACAAGGCTCAGGAGGGCACTGGCAAAAAGAGAATATTTCATCTGGCAGCAGCATTTGGTTGGTTGTGGGGTAAGGAAGCGATTTTTGCAGACATAAGGAGCAGAGGTTGGCTCGTTTTGGATGCTTGAACTGGCCTGCATCTCGATGAGGCCTGTAATAAGAGCGGGCAAGAGTTCTCATGTCACCCTTGGCTGTAGGTTATAAAGGTTTTTGGTGCGTGGCCAATGTGGGGCGGTGGTGATTTGCCATCCCCCGGCGTGTTTGCCTGCGGTCCGGCGGGTTCTCTTGCCTTTGTATTTCTCGGGCTTCGTTTGTCTTTCGCGAGAAGGTCCTGTTCATGCTGTTCAAGCTTTTCATGCTCTTCAAGGTATTCGTGGTGCCGGTAAGACATTCCGTCATCTGTTTGGTTGGTTGGCTGCTGCTGTGCTGTTCGTGGAATGTCTGCGTGCTGGCGGCTGAACCCACCCAGCCGAACGTCGTGCTGATTCTCTCTGACGATCAGCACTGGCGTGACTATGCATTTTTGGGGCATGAGCAACTGCGGACACCAGCGCTTGATCAGCTTGCCGCTGAGAGTTTGGTCTTCACCCGTGGCTATGTACCAAGCAGCCTTTGCTGCCCGAGCCTGGCGTCATTGATCACCGGCCACTATCCGCATGAGCATCTGATTACCGGCAATGATCCGCCGGAGCAGCCCGGCGTGCCGCGGGGATCGCCGGCCGGTAGGAAGCTGTTCGAGCAGGGGCGTGAGGAGATGAACCTGCGGCTGGAACGCTGGCCAACGCTGCCCAAGCTGCTCGGTGACCACGGCTACAAAAGCCTGCAGACCGGCAAGTGGTGGCAGGGGCACTATTCGCGTGGTGGCTTTGATGAAGGCATGACCAAGGGTTCACGGCATGGTGATGAGGGGCTCGACATCGGCCGCAAGACCATGCAGCCGGTCTACGACTTCATCGATCGCCAGCGTCAGGCTGACAAACCCTTCTTTGTCTGGTATGCCCCGATGCTGCCGCATGATCCGCATGATCCTGGCAAGGAATTAGTCACTCACTATCAGACCAAGACCGACAGTGTTCATGTCGCTCGCTACTGGGGGAACGTCGAGCGGTTTGACCAGACGGTTGGGGATCTCTTGAAGCATCTCGACAACTCGGGGCTGACTGAAAATACGCTTGTCGTGTACGTCTGCGACAACGGTTGGATCACCAACCCGGAGCAGGGCAGCTTTGCCGGCAAGTCGAAGCTCTCACCCTATGACGGCGGTCTGCGGACCCCGATCATGCTGCGGCAGCCGGGGAGGATTCCTTCCGGCCGCAGCGAGGCGCTGGCCAGTTCCCTCGACCTTGTGCCCACAATTCTTGCGAGTTGCCGGCTGCCGGTCCCTGAGGGACTGCCGGGTATGAACCTGCTTGATGCAAAAGCGGTTGCTGCCCGTAAGCAGCTCTTTGGTGCCTGTTACCAGCACACATTAGTTGATCTCGACAAGCCGGGTCGCAGTCTCCTCTGGCGGTGGACAGTCAAGGACGTGCCGTCGGGAGAAACCTGGAAGCTCATTGAACCGGTGACCTACGGGTTGCCAGGCCCCCATCACTTTCCTGCCTATGAAGCGAGGCGAGTCGATCCGGTATCAAAGGCCCGGTTTGAGGCAGGAGAGATTGAACTCTTTAATGTGGCAGTTGATCCGGATGAAAGTGAAAATGTTGCGGCAGCCCATCCTGATGTCGTAAACGCCCTGCGGGCCGATCTTGACCGCTGGTGGAAACCAGAGGCGCCGGCAGCGGCAGCGAAGCAGGCCGCAGAGGCTTCAGGCCGGCTCAAGGTCGTGCCGGTGGCTATCAGCCGCAAACGGTCAGACTGGCCCAACTGGCGGGGCCCGACAGGCACGGGTGTGGCATCTGGCAGTGGCTATGCCAGTGCCTGGAGTCCTACTGAAAACATTCGCTGGCGCGTGGCCTTGCCAGGCCTCGGCGCCAGCACACCGGCGGTCTGGGGAGAGCGGCTGGTGCTCACCTGTGGCATCGATGACCATGACGGGGTGCTCTGCTTTGATCGCACGGGTAAAGAATTGTGGCGACAGCAACTGGGAGAAGTGCGGCCAGGTAAACACAAAAAGGCGACCGGCTGTAACTCCTCGCCCATCACGGATGGCGAGCATGTCTGGGTCTACTTTAAGAGTGGTGAACTGGCCTGCTTGAAGCTGACTGACGGAAGCATCGTCTGGAAGACGAACCTGCAGGAACAATTTGGTGAAGATACGCTCTGGTGGGACTTGGGAACGTCACCTGTCCTGACGAAACAGGCAGTTGTCGTAGCCGTGATGCAGACTGGTCCAAGTTATCTGGTAGCCCTCGACCGACTGACCGGCAAGCTGCTCTGGAAGCAGGACAGGCTGCTGGTCGCACCAGAGGAGGCAGCCCAGAGTTACTCCACTCCGGTTGTGGTCACTGGGAATCCAGCCTGGAACGAACCGGCTGAACTGCTGGTGGTACTGGGGGCAGACCATGTCACGGCCCATGATGCCGCTGATGGAAATGAACTCTGGCGGGTTGGTGGATTCAATCCAGATGAGAACAAGTATTTTCGCTCGATTGCCTCGCCCGTTGTCGCGGGTGAATATGTGATAGCCCCTTACGCCCGAGGCCAGACGGTAACGGCCATTCGTCGCGGCGGTAGGGGGGATGTCACAGACAGCCATGTGGTCTGGAAGCGAGAGCCGCTTGGTGCTGATGTTCCGACCCCCATCGTCCATGATGACCGCCTGGTGATCTGCGGTGACAAGGGCAAGGTTGACTGCCTCGATCTGGCCACTGGCCAGACCCATTGGGAGGAGCAGCTTCCAAAGAATCGTCACGCGTACAGTTCTTCACCCGTGCTTGTGGATGGTCAGATCTTGCTGACCCGTGAAGATGGCCAGTCGTGGTGGCTTTCGTGTTCTGCTGAGCATGAAGGCGAAACCAGGGTGTGTGGCGAAGGCATGATTGATGAAATGACAGTGGCCACCCCAGTCTGCGTCGATGGTGAAATTTTTCTGCGGACGCATGACGCCCTTTGGTGTATCGGAAAAACAGACAGCCAAAACGAATAGCCAGACGGGACTAGTTGATTGGCACTAGCAGACTGACACCAAGATTTCTTGAAGGAGGTTTCCAGACATGAGAAGGTTTTTTGTTTCGCTTTCGTTGGCGGGTGTCCTGCTGGCATTGGCTCCCCCCGCGTCTGCCATGGCGGCGTCGCCTGCACGGTTCCTCGTCGTGACTGTCACCACGGGCTTTCGTCATGGTTCGATTGACACCGCCGAGCCAGTGCTCGAAGAGTTGGGCCGAAAGACGGGGCTGTTTCACGCCGACTTTCTCCGCATGCCTCCCAATCGGCCGCCGCAGCCGCGTCGACCCCGCCGGGGCAAGAATGTCAGTGATGCGGACTGGGCCAAAACAGAAGCTGCATACAAGCAAGCCCAGCAGGCCTTTCGCCAGCAAGACATGCCGTGGCAAAAAGAACTCAAGCAGCAGTTTGCCACTGCCTTTTCAGCTGAGTCACTGGCTCAGTTTGACGGGGTCATGTTCATCAGCACGACAGGCGAACTGCCCATCCCGGATCTGGGAGTTTTTCTTGACTGGCTGAAGGCCGGCCATGCCTTCGTTGGTGTTCACGCAGCGACCGATACCCTGAAAAGTTCGGATGCCTATGTGGCGATGGTCGGCGGCAACTTTGCTGGCCATCCATGGCTGGCCAGTGGGGAACACGGCTTTGTCAATCATGAGCCGACCCATCCAGTAGTGGCTATGTATCCAGAGCGGTTTCGTTGGAAGGACGAGATTTATCAGTACGGCCCTCGGTATCAGCCCGAGAACGTGCGGGTGCTGTTGTCGATCGATATGGCGGCTAGTTCCCCCAAGATGCCCTGGCATGTCCCAGTGTCGTGGGTGCGGGACTATGGTCGCGGTCGGGTCTTCTACACGAATCTCGGGCACAACGATGCCACCTGGAAGGACGAGGCGTTTCGCACTCACCTCACCAGCGGCATTGCCTGGTCACTCGGTCAGAGGGATGGCGCTGCGACAGCCAACCCCGCGGTTCAGGCAGCTGAGTATCTGCGGAGCGTCCTCGTCGTTGCTGCAGAGGCAGCCAAGAAAGACCATGACGCGTTGCGGGCCCAGGCCGATGCCAAGATCGCAGCCGATCCGTCGTGGGCGGTCGGCTTACGGCCCCAGTTGCTCGCCATTCGCAGCATGCAGCCTGATGAGGCGAACAAAGCCTGTGTCGCGCTGATTGCTGAGATTGAGAAGGACTAGCTGTTGTGTTGCCGCTGCCTGGCGGCAACCACGCTTCAAAGGAGCAAGAGAAGAAATATGTCTTGGTGGCTGAACCGAACTGCGATTGTTGCGTTTCTGGCAGTGACGAGTGTCTGGGCCTGTTCACTGAACCCAGTACTGGCAGCCCCACCCAATGTTGTCGTGATCTTGGCTGACGACATGGGCTTTTCTGACCTTGGCTGTTACGGCGGTGAAATCGACACGCCTCACTTTGATCGGTTGGCAGCCAACGGGCTGCAGTTCACGCAGGGCTATAACACCGCTCGTTGCTGGCCGACTCGGGGAGCACTCTTAACCGGTTATTACGCCCAGTCGATTCGGCGGGACAGCATGCCTGGGCTCAAGGGGGGTGGGCAAGCCACGCGACCCGGCTGGGCGCGTCTGTTGCCAGCGTTACTCGCTCCGGCTGGGTATCGCTCGTATCACTCTGGCAAGTGGCATATCGATGGCGATCCACGGCAGCAGGGTTTTGACCATTCACTCATGGTGGGAAGACATGACGATTACTTTGATTCAGCCGGCGTGACTGTTGATGGCAAGCCACTCCAGACGCGTGAGGGTTTTTATGTCACCACTGCGGTGGGGGAGCATGCTGCCAGCTGCCTGAAGGAGCATGCCGAGCACCATGCCGGCACACCGTTTTTTAGTTATGTCGCCTTCACGGCACCTCACTTTCCTCTGCAGGCACCGCAAGAGCTGATCGAGAAGTACCGGGCCCGCTATCGGGCAGGCTGGGATGCCGTTCAAGCGGCCCGCTATCAGCGGCTCCTCCAGAGGGGTATTGTCGATGCAGCCCTGGCGCCGATGGAGCGTGAGCTTGGCCCACCCTACGCCTTTCCTGAGGCGATCAAGCAGCTGGGTCCCGGCGAGGTCAACCGGCCGCTGGCATGGGATGAGTTGAGTCCTGAGCAACAGGCCTTCCAGGCGACCAAGATGGCCATCCATGCTGCCATGATCGATGCCATGGATCAGGCCGTTGGCAGGGTGATCAGGCAGCTTGAGGCCATGGACGCGCTCGACAATACGCTGATCCTTTGCCTGAGCGACAATGGTGGTTCAGCGGAAATCATGGTCAGGGGCAAGGGGCATGACCGATCGCTCCCGGGTGGGTCGTCGGGAACCTATCTCTGCCTGGGGCCTGGCTGGTCGAGCTGCGCCAACACTCCCTTTCGTCGTCATAAAACCTGGGTGCATGAAGGGGGCATCGCCACCAGCTGGATTGCCCATTGGCCGCAGGGCATTGCCAAAGGCCATTCGTTACGGACCCAGCCGGTCCATGTCATTGACATTGTGCCGACAGTTCTTGAACTGGCCGGTATTGAGCCCACCACAGAGCATCAAGGCGAGCCAGTTCCCCCCCGCCAAGGCCGCAGTTTTGCCGCCTGCCTGAATGACCCTGCGGCGGCGGCACCCCATGAAACGCTCTGGTGGTGTCATGACGGCCATCGGGCTGTCCGCCAGGGTGACTGGAAACTGGTGGCGGCGAAGGGCGAACCCTGGGAGCTCTACCACCTGTCGCACGATCGCACTGAACTGCACGACGTCGCCGCCTCGCAGCCAGCACGGGTAAAGCAGCTTGAACAGGCTTGGGAGGCAATTGCCGCAGACAATCTTCACCTTGCTAGCCTCGATGGCAAGCTGGAGCAGGCGACAACACGGCCACAAAAGAAGCAGTCGAAGAAAAATCAGGAAAGCAAGAAGCAGCCGAGCAAGGCAGAGTCAGCGGCCCGGTCAAGATTGCCGGCTCAGTCGCAGCTGCAGACGACCAAAGCAACTGGTCTGGCAACCGAACAACAGCAACCCAATGTTGTCATCATTTTCACTGATGACATGGGCTATGCCGATCCGAGCTGCTACGGCGGTCGCTTCACACCAACGCCAAACATCGACCGGCTGGCCCAAGAGGGCATTCGCTTCACCGACTTTCATGTCGCCCAGCCAGTCTGCTCGGCCTCGCGGGCGGCCCTGCTCACCGGCTGCTATCCAAACCGGATTGGCATCCATGGGGCGCTCGGCCCCAGTGCAACGCATGGCATCTCCGCCGACGAGACGACACTGGCCGAACTCCTTAAGGCCCGTGGCTATCGCACCGGGATGGTCGGCAAGTGGCATCTTGGCCACCACCCGCTGTTCCTGCCGACCCGTCATGGATTTGACGAGTATTTTGGTCTGCCCTACTCCAACGACATGTGGCCCTACCATCCCTCGGCCAAGCCGGGGGCTTATCCGCCGCTGCCGCTGTTTGAAAATGAAACTATTGTCGACACTGAAGTAAGTCCCAAGGATCAGACGACGCTCACCAAACGGTATGCCGAGCAGGCAGTCGATTTTCTGAAGCGGGCTGGCACTGCCAAGGATGGTCAGCCTTTCTTTTTGTACCTGGCCCACTCGATGCCGCATGTGCCTCTATTTGCGAGCCAGGGCTTTGCGGGCAAAGCCCCCGGCGGGCTCTATGGTGACGTACTCGCCGAGATCGATGCCTCGGTTGGGGCGGTGTTGGAAGCGTTGGAAGAGACTGGCCATCTTGATGACACCCTGGTGGTGTTTACCAGCGACAACGGCCCCTGGCTTTCCTATGGCAACCATGCTGGCTCGGCGGGTTCACTGCGGGAAGGCAAAGGGACGACCTTTGAAGGAGGCGTGCGGGTGCCCTGCCTGGCCCGACTCCCTGGCAGGATTCCGGCCGGCGTGGTGAGTGATGAACCGCTGATGACGATCGATCTGCTTCCCTCGCTCGCCCGGCTGACAGGCACGCCGTTACCGACCAACAAATCGGGTGATTGTCTGGTTGCCGGTAGACGCATCGACGGCCATGACCGGCTTGACCTTTTCTGTGGAGGAGCCCGCCCGGCCGACCAGCCCGATACCTATCTCTTTTATTACCACTCGGGAGATCTCGAGGCGGTTCGACAGGGTGACTGGAAACTCTTCTTCCCCCACCGGTACCGCACGATGCAGGGGCAGGCTCCCGGCAAGGACGGCAGGCCAGGACGATATGCCCAGCAGCAAATTGGCCTGGCGCTTTTTAACCTCACCACTGATCCGGGTGAGCAGCACGACGTTGCCAAAGAGCATCCTGAGATCGTCACCCGGCTCGAGGCGATCGCCGAGCAGGCCCGGGCTGATCTTGGTGATCGGCTGACCAAGCGACAGGGCAGTGGGCTGCGGCCAGCTGGGCAGCTTCCTGAGAAGCCCTCTGCTTTCAGTCCGCCATCAGCCAGGCTCAAAGTGAAGACGGTTTCTCATCTGCCGGCAGCTTCTCAAATGGCCGGCCGTTGTCTCACCTGTACGGCAACGCGGGCAGTCCGTTCTGGTCAATGAAGCTTGTGATAGCCCTGTAGAAAAACTCTTTAAGACAGCCTGCCTTCAGCAGGTCGCTCCCTCTTCAATGTCTGGAAAGCTTTGATGTTTTTATCTACTCATTCTCAAAATCAATGCGGTATTCCTACGAAGCGTCTGAATCATGTCTGCATAGGTCTTGGCCTCCTGCTGGCTCTGGCCCTGACAACCATCACACCAAAGGCCGTTGCAGAAGACCTTTCGGCATACGGCCTGTTTCTCAAATCGGCGCCACGGCCAACTGACTGTCCTGCAGCAGCGACGAGCCTGCCAGTCGCGCTCAAGCGGGGCGACCGCATCTGCCTGATCGGCAACACCCTATTTGAGCGAGCGCAGCTCTTTGGGCAGGTGCCGGCGACGATTCAGGCTGGCTTTCCTGAGCACGAACTTGTCATTCGCACGCTTGCCTGGTCAGCCGATGAGGTTGATCTGATGCCGCGGCCAGAAAATTTTGCTGATCTTGAACAGCATCTGTTTCACGAAAAGGCGGACATCATCCTGGCAGCCTATGGGTTCAATGAGTCATTCGCGGGTGAGGCTGGGCTGCCTGCCTTTCGCACAAGGCTGACAGGTTTTTTGCGGCGACTGAAGACAAAAGCTTTCAACGGGAAGTCAGCTCCACAGATTGTGCTGGTCTCGCCGATTCCCAATGAAAATGTCGCGGGTGTTGCTGCGGCCGATCGAAATAATGCAGACATCGCTCGCTACTGTACGGCTATGCGCGAGGTAGCAGCAGCAGAGGCAGTTGGCTATGTCGATGTCTTTACCCCGCTCATGCGACCAATTGCTGCCGCTGGTGATCTGACGATCAATGGCTGCCATCTCACGAAGAAGGGGTATGCCGCATTTGCTCAGGCACTTTACACCGGCTGTTTCGGCCAGCCGGCTCCATCGGTGAGTGAGCCGTTGCGGCTGGCAGTCGTTGATCTTGAGCGGCAGTTCTTCCGCCGCTATCGACCGCTAAACACCTTCTACTACACCGGTGGCCGCAATAAACAGTATGGCTACCTCGATTTTCTGCCAGCGATGCGGAACTTCGAGATCATGTGTGCCAACCGCGATCGGCGGATCTGGGACCTGGCTCAGGGCCGGCCGGTACCAACCATGGTCGATGATTCGAACATGCCTGACCTGCCAGCAGTCAATGAGACCCGTGGGGCCAACGAGTGGCTGCCGGCAGCCGAAGAGCAGCAGGCGTTCAAGGTTGATCCGCGGTTTGAGGTGAACCTGTTTGCGAGCGAAGAGCAGTTTCCCGAAATTGCCAATCCGATTCAGGTTCGCTGGGATAGCCGGGGACGGATGTGGGTCTGTACGTCACAGGCTTATCCGCATGTCTATCCCGGACAGGAACCTCATGATCGCCTTGTCATTCTCGAAGACACTGACGGTGACGGCCGGGCCGACACATCCAAGGTCTTTGCCGACGATCTCCATGTGCCACTCTCATTTGAGTTTGGCGACGGAGGTGTCTATGTCTCAGAGCAGCCCAATTTGACTTTTCTGGCAGACACCGATGGCGATGATCACGCTGATGTCCATGAGGTGCTGCTGTCGGGCTTCGGTACCGAGGACTCCCATCATGCGCTTCACGACTTCATCTGGACGCCTGATGGGGCGCTGTTATTTCGTGAATCGATCTTTCATCACAGTCAGGTCGAAACGCCCTACGGTCCAGTCCGGCAGCAGAACAGTGGCTGGTTTCGCTACGAGCCTCGTCTGCACCGGCTGACCTCTTTGGGCACCTACCCCAGTACCAATCCCTGGGGGGTGGCCTTTGATCCCTGGGGCAATCATGTGGCGAGTCATCCGATTTTTGCTGAGGCATTCCACGCCCTCGACCCACCCTATCCGCAGCAGCAGGCCGCACCCGTGGGCCTTAAGGCCTACTCAGGCACCTGCGGACAGGCCTTTGTCGACGTACCTGGGTTTCCGGCTGAACTTCAGGGGGGCTTCATCAAGGCCCGCTACAAGCCGACCAACCGAATTGAGATCCATCGCTGGGTGGAGACCGCCTTTGGCTACAACGAGCAGTACGTCAGCGATCTGATCTTCTCGACGAATCTCAGCTTCATTCCGGTCGATCTCCACTTTGGGCCCCGCGGGGCCCTCTATGTAGTTGACTGGTACAACCCGGTGAAGGGACATGCCCAGTATTCGCTGCGGGATAGCCGCCGTGATCGTGGGTCTGGCCGCATCTGGCGAGTAACGGCCAAGGGTGCCATGGCGCCTCCTCTGCCGACGATCGCTTCTGCCAGTGAGGCAGACCTGGCAGCGTTGCTGGGTCATCCTGAGTTTCGGATTCGCTACCTTGCCACCCGGGAACTTGCTAGCCGCGATGCCAGGGCAGCGGAAACAGCGATCGAGGCATGGCTTGCGCAGCTCGATCCAAATGACCCCCAGTTCCTGCGGCATCAGGCGGAGGCGATGGCCGCTTTTTCGACCATCGGTGTGACTCGGCCAACGCTTTTGGTGCAACTGGCGGCCAGTCGCGACCATCATGCCCGGGCAGCCGCCATTCGTCAGTTGCGGTTTTGGTTCAGTGAAATTCCCCGGTCAGACGAACTCTTGGCCCAGGCCGCCGTTGATTCAGCAGCTCTGGTCCGCATGGAGGCAGCGATCGCTGCCAGTTGGATCGGGACGCCAGCTGCGCTCGAGGCAGTGATCGAAATCTTCCGGCAGCCGCTAGGAGGCCACCTGACGTATGCGGCAGTCGCAGCCCTGCAGTCAGCCCCGCTACGGCGACATTGGCAGCAGGATGCCACCAGTCCGGTGCCAGTCTTGCTGAAGCGTGCTCGTCGTTCACTGGAGATTTCTGAACCCAAGGCCAAGGGGAAAGACCGGGCCTTTGATCTTCGTCCGGAAACAGTTGAGGTGCGCATCTCTTGCGAACCTGAGCGGATGCTTTTTAGCAATCGGCAATTCACAGTCAGGCCAGGGCAACCGGTCAAGTTGGTCTTTACCAATCCCGATGCCACTGATCACAACCTGGTTATCGTGCAGCCTGGGCAACTGGCCGAGGTGGGAATGGCAGCCAACGAAATGGCCCGCAACCCTGAGAACGCCACGAGTGATTTTATACCGGTGTCCAAGCGGGATCAGATTCTTGCGGCCACTCCGATGATTGGGCCAACCCGAAAGTCACTGGTCCATGTCCTGCGATTCAAGGCTCCTCTTGAACCTGGGGTGTACCCCTATGTCTGCACCTTCCCGGGCCACTGGATTGTGATGAACGGCAAGATGGTTGTTGCCCGTGATGCCGCTGAAGCAGAGCAACTGCTCGAAGCCTGTCGTCCGACCATCGTAAAGGCATGGAGTCTCGACGACTTTCCCCAGGTGCCAACCAGCCGTGAGGAGACCGTGCTCGCTCGTGGGATGCATGCGTTTGCCAAGGCTCAGTGCACCCAGTGCCATGTGGCAGCCGGGCATGGCGTGAATCTTGGGCCAGAGTTGACCGAGAGTGTGAAAAAACTGCGGGGTCGGGTGTTGCTGTCACACATCCTCGATCCTTCACTGACAATTGCCGATCGGTATCAGACAGTGCAGTTTGTTCTTGAGGATGGCCGGGTGGTCTCAGGAGTGGTCGCAGGTGAAACCTCCGAAGCCTGGAAAATAAGGCCCAACCTCCTCAACCCCGATGAGATCAAGTTAATCCCCAAGGCTGTCGTTGATGAACAGGTGCCATCGCGGGTCTCACCAATGCCGGCAGGGCTCCTTAATGTGCTAACCCGGCAGGAGATTCTCGACCTGATTTCATTTCTTGAGATGGGTACAGACCTGCCAGCCGGCCTGATGCCCAAGCACGATGCCCCCGTTCCTGCCCCGGTTAGCGACTCGTCGCGGCTGTGAAGTGGCCCGCCATACAGTAGACTTTTTCGGCCGCGTTCACTGGGACGTGGAATGACCCTAGGGGCATCTGTAGGAAATCGTCAAATGGGGAATGACCAGTCACCGCCGTCGCGAAACGGCGCTAGTCGCAGCCGGCGAATCGGCATGTGGCTGTTTCTTGTGTATGTAATTCTGTATGCCGGCTTCATGGGCCTGGTGCTGTTTCGTCCCGACATGCTTTCGTGGCGACCTTTTGGGGGTGTCAATCTTGCGATCGCTTATGGGATGGGGCTGATCGCCGCCGCCTTCCTGCTTGCCTTTCTTTACATGATCGCCTGTCGGTGTGACGCAACCGACGCCTAGCATGACCCCCCATTTCGCAAGGACTCTCCCATGATTTATGAATCGTCTCCGGTGGCGATTGCCATCTTCGCCAGCTTTGTTCTCGGCGTCGTTGGGCTCTCGTTCTGGCTGGGCCGCAAAGGTCAGTCGGCCAAGGGTTACTATGCCGCCCACGGTGAGATCCACTGGTTTGTCAACGGCATTGCCTTTGCCGGAGACTACCTCTCAGCTGCGTCGTTCCTCGGCATCTGTGGGATGATTGCCTTCTATGGCTACGACGGCTTCCTCTATTCAATTGGCTTTTTGGCAGGCTGGATCGTCGCGCTCTTTGTCATTGCAGAGCCAATCAAAGCCCTCGGCAAGTTCACCTTCGCTGATGCGCTCGATGCCCGCTTTAACAGCCGTGGCATCAAACTGGCGGTGGCGATCTCGACGCTGATTGTCAGCATCTTCTATCTCATTCCTCAGATGGTCGGGGCTGGTCATCTCATTGTGCCGCTGCTCGGCCTCCCGCATGCCGTGGGTGTGATCCTTGTTGGCGTGGCAGTCACCTTGATCGTGGTGACAGCAGGAATGGTCTCGACCACCTGGGTCCAGTTTATCAAGGGATCGCTCCTAGTCTTTTTCTGTGCTGTCTTGACGGTGATGATTCTCGGCCGTGGGCTTGAGGTAAACGCTGGTCGCGCAGGCGACGAAGACCTGACCGCTCAGGTGCGGACGGTTACCCCGGAGGGCAAGGTGCTGGTCAATGGTCAGCCTCAGACAGCGGAGAATGACCTTCGGGCAGTAGGCACTATTCATGCTTTGCCGGCCCGGTACGGTGACGCCCGGGAAACGGGCCCCCTGCGGCCGCTTGAGTATCTTTCAACCCTTGAGGACTCAAAAGTCGTCACTTGGTCAGCCAAGAAACACACCGATGAGCAGGGGAGCCACACAACCTATTCACCGACGATCCGGGAGGGGAAGGACCTGCTCAAGCCAGGCGGATACTTCAAGGGGCTTTCCAGCGGCAGCCTGACCGATCGGCTTAACTTTGCCAGCCTGATGCTGGCTCTCTTTTGTGGCACCGCCTCGCTGCCCCATATCCTGATCCGTTACTACACCGTGAAAGATGCCGCCGCGGCGCGAAAGAGTACCGTGGTCGGGATTGCCGCCATTGGCGGCTTCTATGTGCTCACGCTCTATCTTGGCCTGGGTGCCATGACCAGCGGCTACCTCGACCCGACCAGTTCAAACATGGCAGCTCCTCTCTTGGCGAAATCGTTCAGTGAGACACTCTTTGCTGTCATTTCTGCCATCGCCTTCACGACGGTGCTGGGAACAGTCAGTGGCCTGATCATGGCCGGCAGTGGTGCTGTTGCCCATGACCTGATTGAGAACTTCTGTGGTGTGCAGATGACGGATCACGAAAAGGTTCGTGCCGGCAAGATTGCGGCTGTTGGGCTGGGTTTGGCAGCCATGGCCCTTGGGATCCTCTTTCGTAACTTCAACGTCAGTTTTCTGGTCGGCTGGGCGTTTCATATTGCGGCCTCAGCCAATCTGCCGGCGCTCGTGATGCTGTTGTTCTGGTCGCGTACCACCAAGCAGGGTATTACCGCAGCTGTCACAGTCGGCATGCTCTCCTCGCTGGGCTGGATCCTCCTGTCAGCCGATACCTTTGAAAAGGTTTACGGGCTTTCACGGGCGGCCTCGCCCATTCCCTTTAGCCAGCCCGGGCTGGTGACCATCCCACTCGGCTTTCTGGTGCTGGTAGTGGTTTCCCTGCTGACACCGCGGCCGACGCCACGGCAGGTGTCGGCATGACGGCCAGCCCGGTGGGTTGGCCGGTGATCGCCTGTGGCGAACGCCATCTTGATGAGATTCGGGCGATCTATAACGAGGCCATCGAGAAGACCACAGCGGTCTATGAAGAGACACCTCGCACCTCAGCGATGATGGCTGACTGGTTTGCTGCCAAGCAGCAGGCTGGCCTGCCTGTGTTGGGCATTGAACGAGATGGGCAGCTTGCCGGCTTCGCTACCTGGGGGGCATTCCGGCCCTATTCAGCCTATGCTCGGACTGCCGAGCATTCTGTCTATGTCGCCACGGCCTGGCAGCGACAGGGCATTGGCCGACAACTGCTCAACCGGGTCATCGACGAGGCCACCGCACGAGGGCTTCATCTTCTTGTCGCTGGTATTGATGCAACCAATACACCGAGCATCAGCCTCCACCGGCAGGCTGGTTTCTGCCACGCCGGAACGATCCGTGAGGCTGGCTTTAAGTTCGGTCGCTGGCTCGACCTCGAGTTTTGGCAGCGGCCGCTCGGCGGGCTGCCGGTTTCAGCGAGTTGACAGCCGGCGTTGAGGAAAGAGGGAGGCCGCAAGTCACGCTGAGAACTTCTGCCTCAGTCTTTCCTAAAGATGTGAGGCCATGCGGAATGGCGGCATTGAGATAAATGCTGTCACCCTGCTCAAGCAGAATCTGTTCTTCGCCATAGGTCACGAGGACCCGGCCTTCGAGCACCAGGACAAACCGTTGCCCATCATCGCTTTCAGCCTGGCCATTTTTCCGGCTGAGCCGAATGCGTTCGGGCTGCATGGCACTACCCCGCCAGGCTTCGGCTAACGGTTTGCGGTGGTGTCCTTTGCTAGCCCCATTTCTGGAAGCGGGCCTGGAGGAAGTCGCCGCCGAAAAATCGCCGTTGCGATCAATCACATGGTTGGGAGGCTCTGAGAGACCGACGACGAGTGTTTCGACCCCGCAGCCGAGTGCGTCAGCCAGCCGAACGAGCCCCTCGAGCGACGGCGATAATTGGCCGTTTTCCAGTTTTGAAAGCCAGCTGACCGTGAAATCGGTCCGGGCGACGACGGCCTCAAGGGTCAGTCGGCGGGCCAGTCGGGCTTCACGAACCCGGCGGCCCAGAACGGCAAGATTAGGAGAAGGCATTGGCAGCGGCGAAAACAAGCAGGAATCTCAGGAAACGGGCGGAGTAACCCGTCCAGTTCCGCACTCGTTGTAGCCGAGTCAGTCACTCCTCTCAAGGGGGAGTGATCCATCCCAACAAAGTGGCCCTGAAAAATGAGAAGTGCCCGGTGAAAAAAGGCCAAAGCCCAGGCGGCTTTTGTGAGCCTGAGAGCCTCATGGGGCGGGCTGAGCCATCAGGCGATGAACCCTGAGCCAGATGATGCCCTCGGGGCATCCTGCCGGTTTTTCAGGTTCTCGTATGAGCGAGCCCCGTGCTGCGGGCTCAGCCGCCGGGACGGCGGAAATGCCGGTAGGCCTGCAGGACGTCGTAGAGATCAGACGAGATTGTCATCTCATCATCGGCAAAATCACTCAGCCAGGTCCGATCGCTGGCGACAGCATCAGCGAGCGTTGGCAGGATTTCACCGAGTGAAACCCGGACGGTGTTGGGATCACCTGCTGCATCGAGCAGGGAGAGGTTTGGCGATTCAGTCTCGGGGCCGGTGTAGACACGCAATTTCCTCAGACCCATGGCAGACTCCCTTTGCCGTGTGATGGTGTCGTTTCGCTTTCGTGCCGGCTGACCTCCCAGTGAAAGGTGGCCAGCGTTCTCTCGGGAGGTGACGGCAGTCGCCTCGTGCGACCTGCTGTCGGTCATGCTCTGCATACCTCCCGACAATATTCAGTATCGGCATCCAGAGTCCGCAAAGTTTGACCGAATTCGCCAGTCGTGACGATTTTCCGCCGCAGCGATTAAACCCTGGATTTTCAGCATTTTTCAGCTGGGAGAGCCCCTCTCGCCGACGGTGGGCCTGCTTCTGCCCGCATTTACGGGCGTGCCGGGAGGGTTTCTGGACGGACTGCTACGCCTGCCCGTTGGCAGCCTGGCTGTGCATGCGGCCGGCCCGCAGGGCTTCACCGATGCTCTTCGGGACCGAGGCCTCAGCCTGGAGGACGCGGGAACGATTTTCAGCCGTAGCAGCCTTCATCTCCTGTTCCCGGGCAATGGCGACTGCCCGCCGTTCCTCAGCCTTGGCTCGGGCGACCCGGGTGTCGGCCTCGGCCTGATCGGCCTGGAGGCGGGCGCCGATGTTTTCGCCGACTTCGATATCCGCGATGTCGATCGACACAATCTGGAAGGCGGTTTGGGCGTCGAGGCCTCGTTCCAAGACAGACTTTGAGATTGTGTCTGGGTGTTCCATCACTTCGAAATGGGTTGCTGCCGAGCCGATGGAGGTAATGATGCCCTCGCCAACACGGGCGATGATGGTCTCTTCGGTGGCTCCCCCAATGAGTTGTTGGAGGTTCGTGCGGACGGTGACTCGGGCCCGAACCCGAAGTTCGACGCCGTTGCGGGCGACCGCTGACAAGGTCGATTTGCCGCTGGCGACATCTGGGCAGTCGATCACCTTAGGGTTCACACTGGTCTGGACGGCATCGAGTACATCACGACCGGCCAGGTCGATGGCACAGGCACGGTCATAGTCGAGATCGAGGCCAGCCCGATGGGCCGCAATGAGCGCCCGAATGACACGCGGGACATCGCCACCGGCGAGATAGTGCGCTTCGAGTCGACTCGGAGGAATTGCCTTCCCGAGGCCGGCCTGCGTCGCCATGATTCGCGCCTGAACAATGGTTCGGGCATTTACCTTCCGCAGGCTCATGCCCAGCAATTCCAGAAAGGTGACGGCGGCCTTCGACCAGTATGCCTGGAACCAGATCTGACCGTAGTTAAAGATCATCAACATCATTGCCAATCCAATGATGCCGAGAACAATGCCAAGGACGGCGAGAGCAGCAGGAGGCACGGGCAGGCTCCGGTTGAGTGGGAATCTGGTTGAGTGGGAATCTGAACGGAAGTCGCACAGGCAGGGCGATGGCCGCTGATTCTCCCGATCCTAATCGGATTCTTTTCCGGGGCAAACGGGGGCTATTCCAGCAGAAAAGGCGGTTTCTCAGCCACGTTCAACTGTCGGGCTGTCGATCCAGCCCCCGCCCAGCAGCTGGCTCCCGGCATAGCAGACAGCCGGTTGTCCCGGTGTGATCGGACCCGGGGCATCGATGGTGGGATCAAGAAAACGTGCCGTAAAGCAGTCAGGACCGTGTCGTCTGACAACCGCACGGGCTGCCGGCCGCTGGGCCCGACACTGCACCAGGCACTCGAATGGTTCATCTGGTACGGCGGTGATCCAACTGGCTTCCCGCGCGGTCAGTTCATGGAGTGGCAGTGCCGTCTTGGGGCCGACGACCACCCGGCAGCGGTCAGCTTCAATCCGTAAGACATACAGTGGGGTGCCGACAGCGATTCCCAGCCCTTGCCGTTGCCCAATGGTGAACTGCTCGATGCCGCTGTGCTGTCCAAGTACATGCCCTGACTGGTCGACGATCTCTCCTGCACGAGACCCGCCGAGCCGGTGTGCGACCAGCCGGGGGTGCTCTCCCGGCGGGACAAAGCAGATTTCTTGGCTGTCGGGTTTGGTGGCCGTGACGAGGCCGAGGGCTTCTGCCCGCTGGCGAACCTCAGCTTTGGCGAGACCGCCCACTGGGAGTAACATCCGCCGCAGCCGTTCTGGTCCAATGCCGAAGAGCACATACGACTGGTCACGGCCAGCGTCATGGCCACGGTGCAATTCTGGCGTTTGGTCAGCAGCCTCTCCTTTTGCCGCCAGCAGTTGGGCATAGTGGCCAGTGGCAACGTGCGTGGCACCGACGGCATCGGCATAGTCAAACAGCCGGCCGAACTTGATCCACTGGTTGCACCGAACACAGGGGTTGGGCGTTCGGCCGGCACCGTAGTCAGCAGCAAAGGCATCGATAATCTGCTCGAAGTCGCTGGTGAGATCGAGTGGATAAAGCGGAATGTTGAGCCGGTCGGCGACCCGCCGAGCATCGAGTGCATCACTGACACTGCAGCAGCCTTGATGGCCCGCCCGGCTGGCCGCCGGTTCGACAATGGGGAGCGTGCCGGTCGAGGGCAGCGCCGGCTGGCCGTGTCGCATGAAGACACCGACGCACTCATGTCCCGCCTCAATCAACAAGGAAGCGGCGACGCTCGAATCGACACCTCCGGACATGGCGACGACGATACGAGACATGAGGCAGGGTCGTGGCGGCGGTGGATGAGGTGAACAGCGTTCTCGCGGGCAGGGGCTCGGCAGCTGTCAGTAGGTGAGGACCGTTTCAGTCCGGTGTGACCCAAGACGCTCCCGGCCGCCAAGCCCTTCCAGTTCGACTAGGAATGAGCATCCAGCGACCGCTGCACCCGCTGACTCAATCAGCTTGACGCACGCTTCAGCTGTGCCGCCGGTTGCCAGCACATCATCGACAACGAGTACCCGGGCTGCTTCTTTGAGGATACCGCAGTGCATCTCCAGTTCGTCACTGCCGTACTCTAGGTCATAGCGATAACTGATCGTCTCCGCAGGAAGTTTGCCCGGTTTCCTCACGGGGATGAGCCCAACACCAAGTTTGAGGGCCAGTGGTCCGGCAAAGAGAAACCCGCGTGCTTCAACGGCGGCCACTGCATCGATGGGAGTGCCCTGCCAGGGTTCCGCCAGCCGGTCGATCGCCGCAGCAAAAGCTGCGTGATCGGCCAAGAGGGGTGTAATGTCTCGAAACAGGATGCCCGGCTTGGGAAAGTCGGGCACCGCCCGGATGTGTGCAGTGAGGTCCATACGCAATAGTTTCCCGATCAGGCTCCCCGTCGCAACCGCTGGGCTGGCCGCATGGAGAGAGTGGCCCGTGGAGCACCCTCAATTTCGGCCGCCAGCGAGGCCAGCGTCTCGGACTCGATCTGGCGGACCCGCTCCCGGGTCAGCCCCAAGACACTACCAATTTCCTTCAGGGTCATCGGCTCACCCCCCCCAAGACCAAACCGTAGCCGAATAATCGTTGCCGCCCGTTCGTCGAGTTCGTCGATCCGCTGAAGCACATGCTGCAAGGTGTCTTCATCCAGCAGCACATCGGCCGGGCTGCGGGCATTCTCGTCTTGAATGATGTCACCGAGCGACCAGCCCCCTTCTGATTGATCAGTCTGCGGTCCGGCCTGATTGACCTGCATCGCTTTTTTGATAATCGGCAGTTTCTTGCGGGCCAATCCGAGCATGCGTGCCACCTCCTCCGGGGTCGGTGTCCGACCGAGGGTGTCGATGAGCCGTGAGGAAGCCCGTCGCCACTTGGACAGAATCTCGACCATGTAGGCGGGGATGCGGATCGTCTTGCCATTGTTGATGAGGGCCCGCTTGATTGACTGTTTGATCCAGTAACTGGCGTAGGTGCTGAAGCGAGTGCCAACCGTGGGGTCAAAGCCTTCCACCGCGCGGATGAGGCCGAGGTTGCCCTCTTCGATCAGATCCGGAAGAGGGAGTCCCCGATTGGCGTAGCCACGAGCAATGTTGACCACGAGGCGAAGATTGGCACGCACCATGTGGTCGCGGGCAGCAGCGTTGCCCTGCTGAATCTGAACAGCCAGTTGTTTTTCTTCGGCAGCGTTCAGCAGGGCAGTCTCATTGATGTCGCGAAGGTATGTTTCCATAGAAGTGCTCGTTTGGAGGAGGGGTGGTGAAGGATTGGTTTTGGACCGGTGCCAAGCGGAGACGTTGACAGCGATCCCTGATTTGTTGCGTACCGGGACTGCCTGGCACCGATTGCGGGTGCCAAATCAGACCGGCGTTGGGCCGTAGGGAATCACACGCACAGGATGGCGAGCGAAAAGCGTTCCCCGACCGAAGATTGCTATCGGCCCGCTGACCAGGGAGGCTGCATAAGCAGGAACAAAGAGGGGTGCTGTGCGGACGGTGCCGGTTATGACGACCGCTGAGTGGAAGCTTAAGGAGCAGCTGATTCAGACTGAGGGAAGTGTCGTCCGACTTCCCAGCCACCACTGCAGGCACACCAGTTCCGGAAGCGAGCCCAGCCGAATCGGTACGGTCGAGGTGCCAATTCCCCGAGACACATACATCGCTGGGCCGTTCGTGCAGTACCACCCGGCGACGTAGTCACCACTGCCAGGCGGTGTGACCAGGCAGATTCCGGCTGGGGCGATCTGCCCACCATGAGTATGTCCACTCAGGATGAGGTTGGGGGTCGGGCTGGCAAACGGCGGCAGCTGATCACGAGTGGCGGGGCAGTGTGCCAGAAGGAGGTGGTCGCTCGTGGGATCGCACCGGTGACTGGCTGGCGGAGCAGCAGGTCGACCAGCGACAAGATCATCCAGCCCCGTGATCAGCAGCGGCTGTCCTTCATGGACGAGGGTGACCGATTCATTGAGCAGGCACCTGAAGCCATGACGGTCGAGCAGACGACGAAAGGTCGTGCCGTCGAGGCCGGCCCGGTATTCCCAGTTGCCGATGATAGCCAGCCGGTGGGCAGTGGCTGGGAGGGCATCGAGAAATTCAGCCAGTGGTTCAACACCCCAGTGGCGGTCGATTGCGTCGCCGGTCAGCACTAAGAGGTCGGGCTGCATGGCAGTTACTGCCTTGAGCAGGTCTTCTTCGAGACGATTGATTCCCCGGAGATGCAGATCGCTGAGCTGGACAACCCGGAGTGGTCGCTGCGCTTGCGTCACTGGTGTGCCGAATTCGAGATGGGTGGTAGCGAGCAGTTGGGGCTCGATGGCGACTGACTCGGCAATGGCTCCGCCGGCCAGGCCGCTGCTGGCAGCCAGCGTTGTTTTGAGCCAGCCGCGACGGGTGAAAGCAGGGCCCGGCATGAACATTCAGCGACACTCCTCAGGCGACACAAAGGCGGGAGCGTCGTGGTTTTCGGGCGATCACTCAAGACCGGTTTGAGCCGGTGAGGCCGGGTTCTTCCGCAGCATTTTCCCGGACGATCACGCTGTCGACCTCACTGGTAAGGGTGCGACGCAGGAAGGTCAGCAGGAGTTGACCGGTCTGGCTGGAAGGCGTCAGTTCGGGCTCTTCGTCGGTAAGCACGAGTGTGCTTTCCACGTCGGCGGCCTGCAGAGTCGCATGCAGCCGTTCGCTCTGACTGGCTGGAATGGTGGTGCTACGGGCATGGATCAGCAGCGTTGGCGGATCACCGGCCGATGCATAGCGAAGGGGGCTGGCCGCCAAGGCGGCTTCCCGTAGTTCTGGAAGCGGGCCACCAATCAGGCGGCTGGCAGCTGAGTTGGCTCGGTCGTGATCGGGTCCAAGGGTGGGCAGATGCGAGATCATGGAGATGCCACAGATCGAGGCAACCCGAAAGGCAGCCTGGGGGGTGTCGTCTGTTGGTGACTCAGTGGTCTGTTCATCGAGCCCCACCAGCGCCGCTAGATGGCCACCAGCGGCTCGGCCCACAACGGCAACGCGTGACGGATCAATCCCCCAGACGGCAGCGTCCTCAGCGATCCGTGTGATTGCCATGCGGCAGTCATCCCGCTGGGCCGGAAAGGTTGCTGCCTGACTAGGATGGTAGCTAATGCTGGCCACCGCGAAGCCCCGACTCGTCAGCCAGACCAAGGGGCATTCGTCTCGAGAGCCATCCGACCAGTCCGTACCCGGTACCCAGACGACCAGGGGCAGGCGACCCTCTCGGCAGCCACCGGGTAGATGCAAGTTCAGCCGACTGAAGTTATCGCCTGTTCCATAGGGAAGCCCTCGGTGGTCAATCGGCAGGCCGCTGTGCGGCGGGACAGGAGCTTGTAACCCAACCAGCGCAGAGGAGCCCTCAGGGAGAACCTGGATGCCCCGCCTTTGGAGCCGACGCTGAGCCCGACGGGAGAGCCGCCGCCGTGGTGACGTCGGAACGACGATCAGGTCTTGGCTGGTGCTGATGCCAGCTGGCAGGTCGCCCGCAGGCCGGGGGTCTTCTCGATAGATCCGCGCTGCATGCTCACCGATCCAGGCAGCACTGACCGGTTGGGAAGCCACTAGCCAGAACAGGCCAATCAGCAGAGCCGAGGGGAGGCAGGCTGCCCTCCAGCGGGTTGATCGCATCACGGTGCGTCATGTCTCCGAGGGTATGGAATCCATCACATCCGTGTGCATGCCGCTTGGCGATGGGAATCCCTTCCTCAACTTTGAGCGTACCAAAGCGGCAGCCGCGATGCGCGACGGGAAGAAAACACACGGCTTTTCCGGTTGGAACGGGCTGTTTCGGTCTGGGCCGCCTCTCAAGGTGGATTGGCCACTTCGCCGCCCCTGCGAGTGCCCAGCCCCCGCCAGATTTTCAGTTGAATGGTTTCCGTGATTCGCCGCACCGAGCCATCAATCATGGCGGCATTGACCAGATCGCCGTGGTAACTCCGAGCCGTAATCGCCGCATAGGTTTTCTGGGTACTGCTCTTCCCCTCCTGCTGTGAGTTGTAGTCGATGGTGTAATCAGTCCCGCCGCTGCTATAGGGAACCACTGCATTGGGCGGAAAGGTGGTCGTAAAACCGGTGTGGTGGACTCGACCATCAGGCCATTCGGTATGACCAGTATTACTGTTGGTGTCCGTACCGAGTTTCAACTGACCACCATTGGCCAGTGCCGCTATCTGGGTTGGTGCCGAAGGCGGCGCAGAAGCCGGGAAACTGCCCCCTGGATCAGCCGTGTTGCGGACATAGGCGGTGAAGGCCCGCACTTCGCTGGCCATCAGTGTTTTTGAAAGGCCGTCTGTGAACACCTTGCTGCGATAAGCGGAATTCGGGTGGAAGGCGCCATCCCCGCCGGCACCGGTTGCTGGGTCGTAGATGAACCAGGTGCCAAAGTTAAAGCCATAGGTGGTTGGGAAAACGTAATCGGCTCCATTCTTGGTGCGAAAGAAAAGATTGACTTCACTGGGGCATGTGAATGTGTCAATCCGAGTCGCGGCTACGACGCTGCCGTTGCTGCCCTGATCCCAGGGCTGCTCCAGATCGATCTGGTCTGCAACAACACCCTGTTCGATGTACGGCAGGATACGGCCATGGACGCCCCATGAACCATTGTTGGCAGCGAAGGCGGTGCCGGGTGTGTGCTGCATGCTTGGCGGAAAGTGGCCATTGGCTGAGGCGTAGTTGTGCGTGGCCAGCACCATTTGCTTGAGATTGTTGCCACAGGCGAGCCGGCGGGCAGCTTCACGGACCTGTTGCACAGCCGGCAGGAGGAGCCCAACAAGAACCCCGATGATGGCTATGACCACCAAGAGTTCGATCAGCGTAAAGGCTGCCACCGGACGGGGCGATCGTCCTTTGGTGGGCTGCATCATTTGGGCTGGTGGAGAAAGCATCTGGCTCACAGACCCCTGAGCCTCCTGCTGCTGGGAAGAACGTCACGTTTCATTTTTGTGAAGCGGCTGTTCTCCGACAAGCAAAAAGAATCGGAGGCATGCTACGACCGCGGGCTTTCCTCAGGGTTTCGTGGCTCGGCGGCTGGTGAGCGGTGGCCGGTCTAGGTATTGGGTGAAGCGACTGCGAAAGGTGGCAAAGCGGCGTTCGACAGCCTCGTGGGCCTCCATGGTGGCTGCCCCAAAGCGGAGGGCGCGGTTGAGGGCAGCCTGATCGGCCAGGCCCAGCAGAGTCATTCCTTGAAGGACCTGTTGGACACGGGGGTCGGCGGCAATTTGCTGCTCGAGATCGGGCCGGGCTTGGGCGGCACTCGCTTCGCTCTGATCTTGCCAGATCGTTTCCCAGCCTGTCTCCGTGTGATGAACTTCAAAACGACTCTGCACCACCACCCTTGCCCGGTCGAGATCAAGGTTCAGGTGGGTGGCCAAAAAGCGGCCCTCGGGGTTGGCCTGCTTCCGGGCCGATTCAACCCAGGAAGGACTCTCGTTCATGGGGGCCGCTGGCTGCTGGTCGCCCGCATGCCTGCTGGGGAGGAGTTTGTCGACCTCACCCGAAAGGAGTTGCAGCATCAGTGGCAGTACCGACGAAATGTCCAGTGTCTGAGTCGTCCGCAGCATGAGGGGACCGGTTCCCTGAAACCGGACGCCGGAGTCGAAGGCATCCTGAAGCAGCGCCAGGCGTATCTGCCACTCCACCGCCGTTTGCGGCAGGGGTGGGAGTCGGTCACTCAATGCAGGTGGGTTGGCAGCCGGGTCAATCTGCTTTTCTTCCAGGACCGCATGCAGCCGCTGCCGGGAAAGCGTTTCGATATTGGGAAGATCTTCACTCCAGCCCCACTGCACAAGCTGTCGCCATTCGGGTTCGGCTGCCTCGACCCTGCGAACAGAGGTCACCGGTAGGTGGACCCAGGTGAACTGAAAGGCTGGGATTTCTTCCTGACTGAGCAGCTGGTCGATACGGTTGCCTTCCCGGTCGAGAAAGGCCTGCAGGTTATCGTCTTGCTGCCCGGCGTCTTGAGCAGCCGCTTCAGTCAGACGTGTTTTGACTTGCTGCCAGGCCTGTCGGCATAGGTCGGCTTCTTCTGCGGTTGTCTGTGCAGCGACGTCCGGAACATGATCTGCCAGCCACTCCCGGCGTACGGCCATAAGCAGCTGGCCATCTTGGTTGCGTGCAAAAACCTGCCCGCGGAGTGGTGGTCCATTGTCATGCCAGACGACATCGGTGCCTGCGGCTTGGCAGAGGCTGGCAACGAGCGACACGCTGGCCAGCAGAAGCCTGCCGCTGACCTGGGCAAAGGTGGTGCCTGCCCGGCTGAAAGCCGATCGCGGCAGGCAATGGCCTAGAAGAGAACGCATGGTGCGACATCGCCCCACTGACCAGATGGCAGAACTGACCGAAAAAGAAATTCAAGTCTACCTGGTGGCACCGCTGTTCGCAGGGATGAGTGTGGGTGACGCTGGGGGCTCACGGCCACCTCCGCTGGCTGCTGGCCTGGCCTCGGTTGCTGAGAAGGCAGCCCAGACAGGATTGTGATCAGAAACTTCGAGGGCCTGCTTCAGGCTCAGGCTGTAGGTCGTCTGAAGATCAAGGACCCCCCACTTGCCGGTGTATTCTGCCGTCGCTGTGCGCTGGAAGATGAGATTGTCATAGGTTTTGCTGCGACGGGTGTTGGTTGTGGTTCCCGAAACGGCCCAGTTGATGTCGGGCAGTTGTCGCAGACGACCGAACTGCTGGGGCGAGGCATTGAGGTCACCGAGCAGAATGATGTCATCCTCATCGGGGCGGGCCAGTTTCAGTGCTGCAAAGGCATCAGCCAAGGCATCAACTTCTTCCGGCACCTCGTCAGGGTCGGTGTGGGAATTCATCATCCAAAAAGTGAAGCCCTGTTCGGCCGGCTGAGTGCGGGCCCGAAACCTGACAAACATGGGTGGTCGGTGCAGCCGATCGCCCGGGTCGTGCATGGTGCCGACGGAGGTTGTATCGACTTCGATCCGGCTGGTGTCGTAGAGGAAGGTGTACTGTTCCTTGCTGACCGTACGGCCCAGCCGCGGGCCAATAACATATTGGTAGCGACTGCCATCGGCGTTGACATGCTTCACAAAACTGGGGATCACGTCATTTGATTTGGCCCGCACCTCCTGGATGGCGACCACATCAAAGTTGCGGACCACTTTGGAGAGGACGTCGACAACGTGGGGTTTGGCAAGTTTCGAGGTGCCAAAGACTTGGATATTAAAACTGGCAATCACAACAGTGTCTGCCGGACGTGAGGCGGCTGCCTGGAGCCGAACTGGCAGTAGCATGCCCCCGACGAGAATGACTGCCGCCAGGAGTTGTCGCCAGATTCGTGCTGTTTGTGCTGCCACCGCCATGACCCCTCTGCCCCTTGCATCGGCCGGGGTTTGCCGCAGAGGCAGATGACGGGTGATTTGCCGCTACGCCTTACCAGTTGGGCCAGCCGGCGGAGCCGATGCTGGAAAGGGGTAGCGATCAGGCAAAGGGGGTCGCGGTTGGGTATGATGCACGCCTCGTCCACGCACTCCCTCCACGTACCCAATTACCAGAAAGAGTCCGCGATGCGTTCCTTCCGAGTCCTGGCGGTTTTGGTTCCTGTTTTTGTGTTGGCTGGTCTGATCTGTCGACCAGTGGTGGCTGCAGATGACGCGGCCAAGCCACTGAAGGTCTTGTTGGTCGCAGGGGGGTGCTGCCATGACTACGCCACCCAAACCAAGCTCCTCAAGAAAGGAATTGAGTCGCGGATCAACGCCGTGGTTGAGGTGATCTACAACCCCGACACCTCAGTCAATGCACGGTTTGAAATTTATGAGTCGGATGGCTGGGCTCGGGACTTTGATGTCGTCATCCACGACGAGTGCAGTGCGGGTGTCTCAGAACGACCCTATGTCGACCGCATCCTCAAGGCCCATCACGATGGCGTGCCGGCGGTGAACCTGCACTGTGCCATGCACTCA
>RGBY01000070.1 GCA_009919445.1 Planctomycetia bacterium | reverse complement strand
CAGCGGCTAGGAGTCCGGGCAGATGTTGCTCCCGATCAGATGCCCACGGACCCAGAGCAGCTGACGCGGCAGCTGGTGGCCCAACTCTTGACCTGTGTCTATCAGGCGACGGCCTACTCTGGTGCCGTGACGCGAGAGGCAGCCCGTGGGATGGCGTCCGCTGTCGGAGCCACCTATCACGAGTTTGATGTCGATCCGCTGGTGCAGGCTTATGTCAAGCTGGCAGAAGAGGCGATCGGCCGCTCGCTTGACTGGGGGCAGGACGACCTGCCGCTTCAGAATATTCAGGCTCGGGTTCGGGCGCCTGGTGTGTGGCTTTTGGCCAACCTGAAAAATGCCTTACTGGTAGCCACCAGCAATCGCTCGGAGGCAGCCGTTGGCTATGCCACGATGGATGGTGATACCGCTGGTGGAATTGCACCAATTGCCGGGATCGACAAGGCCTTCCTTCGGCACTGGCTGATTTGGCTTGAGAAGCAGGGGCCGGATGGGCTGGGGTCGTTGCCCGCCGTTGCAGCGGTGAATGCCCAGCAGCCGACAGCCGAGCTGCGTCCGCCGGCTGCGGGCCAGACCGATGAGGCTGACCTGATGCCCTATGATGTGCTTGACCGAATCGAACGGTACGCCATTCGTGATCGGCAGATGCCACTCGAAATCTGGCAGCAGCTTCGGGCTGATCTGCCGGATGAATCACCCGGCCGTCTGGCGGCCTGGACAGCGAGGTTCTTTCAGCTGTGGTCCCGCAACCAATGGAAACGCGAACGACTGGCCCCCTCGTTTCATCTCGATGATGAAAGTCTCGATCCGCGTGCCTGGTATCGATTTCCGATTCTTTCCGGCGGCTTCGCTTGTGAACTCAGGCGGTTGCGGGATGCGGCCGCTGCGGACGGCTCTGACGGCTAGGCCGTAGGCCGTTTCTCCCCGGGTAAACAGGCCTCGCGAACAGCCGATTACGCTGCTAGAGTCCTGTCGTTCTGCCAAGGAGATCGCCGTGCCTGCAGTCTGCCAAAAGTACCCTCGTTGCCCAGTTCGTTCAGGAGTTTTGGCCTGGCCCCAATGGTTGGGGCGGTGTGTCTGCCTGGTGCTGTTGGTCGCCCTCGGTCTGCCGGTCGCAAACGGTCAGCAGACCAGTCCTGGGCAGGCTCCACCGCTGAGCCCACAGCAGCAGGCGGCGCTCGATCAGCTATTGGCTGCCTGGGAAGCCCGAAATGATCGGGTCACAACCTGGGCGTGTACGTTCTACAAATGGGAATACAACGCCTGGAGTCCGGCTGATGCCTCAGGTGAGCGGCTAGCCTTTTCGGAAAGCACGGGCGAAATTAAGTACGCCGCGCCTGATAAAGGGCTGTTTCGCGTGAAGACTGCGAAACAGTGGAATCCTGAAAAGCGGCAGTACGAGGCCCGTCCGGCGAACTCGGGTGAGCATTGGGTCTGCAACGGCACGAGCATCTACGAGTTTCGGCATAGCGAGCGGCAGCTTCGGGAGACCAAGCTACCGCCGGAGATGCAAGGGAAGGCGATCAGCGAAGGGCCATTGCCGTTTGTTTTTGGTGCCAAGGCCAGCACACTCAAGAAGCGGTACTCAATGCGGATCATCACGCCGCCGGAGGTGGCTGATCAAGTCTGGCTGGAGGCCCTTCCCAAATTTCAGGCTGATGCCGCAAATTTCTCCAAAGTCGAACTCATTCTTCAAACAAGTGACTTAATGCCATTTGCGATCCAGATCTACAAGCCGGGAGGCCAAGATCGGGATGTCTATCAGTTTGACCCGCGAACCAGCCTGATCGACCGCGGGCTCGATCTTATTCGAGACTTTTCCCGGCCCATGACGCCGCTGGGCTATACCTTCATCGAAGAGAACGCCCCGGGGAGTTGATGGCGGGAGATGGGCTGTTTTTTTGCGGGCTGCTATACTCGATCGAAATTCAGCTAGCCCGTGAGTGTCTATCATGCCCCTCGTCGATCCTTCGCATCCACTTGCCGAACTGCTTGAGCGGGATACTCGGTATACCATTGATGCCTATCTGTTCGTTCTCGAATCGCTGACGTTCGCGCAGGATTCACTCGGGATGGGAGCGTCCCGGCCCGTCGGCCGAAAGGCGGCGGGGCAACAAGAGAAAAGAAAGAGCGAGCAGCACGTGACGGGCCAAGAACTCTGCGAGGCAGCCCGGCGGTATGCTCAGCAGCAGTACGGATTTCTCGCGCCGACGGTCCTTGCCGCCTGGGGTGTGCAGGCAACGGCTGACTTCGGCGAGATCGTCTTCAACATGATTGAGAGTGGCCAGATGAGAAAAACCAATCGCGATCGCCGAGAAGACTTTCATGACGTCTACCAGTTTGAAGAGGCATTTGCTCGAGACCTGAGTTTCGCGGTTCCCGAGGCATCTTGAAACGACGTTTCCCTGGAATCAGTCAATGCCGCCAGAGACGTTTTCACAAAATCGGTGCTGGCTCATGCTGGCCGCAACCATGGAACTGGTTTGGCTCGGAGGGCTGGCCTGGCTTGCCTGGTGGTCCTGACTGATCGCAGTCAAGCCGCGAGCGGGAGCGAGCGGACCGGTGGTGAGACAGCTAAGAAGACAGCAGGAGAAACGGATCACTCGTATCCGTAGGTAACTCACTGGGAGATGGCCCGAGGGAAGCTGCTCTAGGGCAACGCAATGAATTTCTGGCTCGATAATCTGCCGTTGTGGGTCGCGATTTTGCCGCTGGGAATCTATTGCTGCCTTCTTGGGGGGCTGCAGTTACGGCGCCGCCCACTGGTTATCACCGGAGCCTGGGACAGCGTGCTGCTAGGGGGCGGCCTCTCGGGGTTGGCGGCGATCGGACCGCTTGCCGCCGTTCAGCCACTTTTGGGTGCCTCTCCATGGAGCGAGGTCATTCTTCTCCTGCTCTATGTATTGGTGGTTGCGATCTGCATTCTTTTTGCCCGTCCACGTCTGCTGATCTATAACGCGACCCTTGAGCAGGTTCGGCCACTCGTTGCTGAAATTGCTGCCGCAGTCGATCCAGCGGTTCGCTGGGCAGGTGAAGGCCTTGCCCTGCCGACAATCGGATTGCAGGCTCATGTTGAAGGGAATGGTCCGTTGCGGACAGTGAGTGTTGTGGCCCTTCATAGCCAGGAGGCCGCAGAGGGCTGGAATGACCTCAGCCGTCGCTTGAGGCGAACAGCCCGACGACTGCGGGTTCGGCCCAGCCCGGTCGGAGGGATGCTTGTGGCTGCTGGGACCCTGCTCTTGATGCTGGCTGTCAGTTCGGCTTTGGGGCTTTTCTAATGCCACAAACTCGCTGCCTGGCTCATTCTGAGTAAGGTAATGCGAAGAAGTCAGGCCCGTTTGTTCAGGAGGCGTTTGCATGCCGATTCATGTCGATTTAAGCCCACAGGAAATCACCGTTCCAGTTGTGGTGCGGAACGCCTCTCCAGCACGACTCTATGAAGATGCCGTCACTCGTGAGCGGGCCGGGATTGTATCGAGTGGCGCCATTGCGATTCGCTCTGGTGCCAAGACGGGCCGAAGCCCAAAAGACAAGCATGTTGTCCGGCATCCTGACTCCGAGCAGGACGTCTGGTGGGGGGCGGTCAATCACCCCATTGATGAGCATACTTTTTTGCTTAACCGGCAACGGGCCATCGACTATCTCAATACCCGCGACCAGATCTATGTTTTCGACGGTTTTGCTGGCTGGGACCCAGCTTCACGCCTGAAGGTACGGGTGATTTGCGCCAGGGCATACCACGCCTTGTTTATGCAAAACATGCTGATTCGGCCGACGCTGGATGAACTGGAGCGGTTCGGATCGCCTGACTACGTCATCTACAACGCGGGCCAGTTCCCTGCCAACCCACTCACCGCTCAGATGACCAGCCGTACGAGCATCGATCTTTCGCTGGAACGCCGCGAGCAGGTGATTCTTGGCACAGAGTACGCCGGCGAAATGAAAAAGGGTGTGTTTACGCTGATGCACTGGCTGCTGCCAGCACGCGGCATTCTTTCGATGCACTGTGCAGCGAATGAGGGAGCAAACGGAGATGTCTCGCTCTTCTTTGGTCTTTCGGGAACAGGGAAAACGACGCTCTCAGCAGACCCCGCCCGGCGACTCCTTGGCGATGACGAGCATGGCTGGGGTGAGAGCGGTATCTTCAATATCGAGGGCGGCTGCTACGCCAAGTGCATTCATCTTTCTGCAGACCGCGAGCCGGAGATTTACCAGGCGATTCGGTTTGGCACGGTCCTTGAGAACGTGGTCTACGATTCAGCCACACGCGAGGTCGATTTTGAATCGAGTGCGATCACAGAAAACACTCGGGCGGCCTACCCGATCGAACACATCGACAACGCCCGGCCGCCCTGCGTCGCCGGGCACCCACGACATGTGATCTTTCTCACGTGTGACGCCTCGGGTGTTCTGCCACCTGTGAGTCGGTTGACTCCGGAACAGGCCATGTACCAGTTCCTTTCCGGCTATACGGCGCGGGTGGCCGGCACTGAGGTCGGTATTTTCGAGCCACAGCTCGCCTTCTCGGCCTGCTTTAGTGCGGCATTTCTGGTCCGTCACCCAGTTGTCTATGCCCGGTTGCTGGCTGAAAAACTCAAGCGACACAAGACGCAGGCTTGGCTGGTTAATACCGGCTGGGCTGGTGGCGGTTACGGTGTTGGCAAGCGAATCGACCTGGCAGTGACCCGGCAGATCATCGACGCGATCCATGCAGGTGACCTTGATCAGGCAGCAGTGGAGACCGACCCGATCTTTGGTCTGCATGCCGTGAGCAGGGTGCCGGGAGTTTCCGACCGGTTGCTGATTCCCCGGCAGGCCTGGGATGACGCAGGGGCCTGGGAGGTAGCAGCCAAAACGCTGGCGGCCAAACTTCGGGAGAACTTTTCAGCCTACGCGGAGGCTGCCGGTCCTGAGGTCGTGCAGGCCGGGCCGCCGGGCTGAGATGAGCATCCTCGGATTTCGTTCCTTTTTGACAGCATGGGAACAATCTCGTTAGTTTCTTTTAAGAAATGCGGTTCTTCTGCGTGCAGCGGTTTGCTTGCCGTGCGGTGGTTCAGTCCAGAACAGGCAAAAGTGACAGAGTCCTTCCAAGGAGAGGTAGCCATGCTTTCGGTTTCACTGATAAAGGTTTTGCTCAGTTGTTTCGTGGTCGGAGGCATGCTTGCGATGGCCAATCCCGGTGCGGCCGCCACGCCGCTGACAGGAACGGTTAAAGCGATCGACGGAACTGACAAGAACCTGGCGGATTACCAGGGCAAGGTTGTTCTGATTGTCAATGTGGCGAGTCAGTGCGGCTACACATCCCAGTATGCTGGGCTGCAGAAGCTGTACGAGACCTACAAGGACAAGGGCTTCGTGGTGCTCGGTTTTCCGGCAAACGACTTTGGTGCGCAGGAGCCCGGGACAGAGAGTGAAATTGCTTCTTTCTGTGCGACCACGTACGGCGTCACATTCGACATGTTTGCAAAGTCATGCGTGAAAGGAGCGAATAAGACGTCGCTCTACAAGACGCTCACGGAGACGGCTGATCCACCAGGAGAAGTTGGCTGGAACTTCGAGAAATTTCTCATTGGGCGCAACGGCCAGGTGATTGGACGGTTTAAGTCAGGTGTCGGTCCACAGGATTCGAAGTTGATCGACGCGATCGAAGCCGCGCTTTAGGCGGCTGCAATCACTAGTAGCCGGGGCGGCTACGGCAGGATGCCAGCGACGAGGAATGACCCGTTCGATGCCAGAGCGAAGGGGCTGGCTAGGCGGCATTACGGCGGCTGTTGGCGGCTTGGACGGGAGGCTCGGCTCCCGAATCAGCGTGCTGACTGATTGTTCGCCGGATGACAAACGAGGGGCGTCCTTGCGTCTCCCGATACCCGCGGATGACATACTCGCCAACGAGCGCCACGGCTGCAGTCTGGACTGCAGCCAGCCAGCTAGCCACGGCCAGAACGACAGGCAGGATGGTGGCAGACCCTGCAGAAGCGGTTGCCAGCCAGATGCAACTGCTTGTCCCGATTGCGGCGAGCACGGCGGCTGCCAGCCAGACCAGCCGAATGGGCTTGTCGGATGACAGGAGAACAGCATCGGCGGCCAGGGCAAGGAGTTTGCGAGGAGAGTATTTTGTCTCACCTGCGGGTCGAGCGTCGCGGTCGTACCAGACCGGCTCGTGTCGGAAACCAGCCCATGGAACCAGGTTTCGTAAGTAGCGACGTTTCTCAGGGAGACTGCAGACGGCATCGATGACAGCCCGGTCACAGAGTTTGAAGTCGCCGGTATCGATGGGCATCGGGTAGGGCATCAGGCTTGCGAAGAAACGATGGAAGAGGCTGGCGGTAACCAGTTTGAAGGCAGTCTCGCCTTCGCGGGAACGCCTTCGGCCATAGGCGACATCAACGCCGTCCCGCCAGCGAGCGACCATTTCAGGGATGACCTCAGGAGGATCTTGCAAGTCTGCGTCGATGATCACAACAGCATCACCCCGGGATCGCTTCAGGCCCGCGGACATAGCCGCCTGCTGGCCGAAATTCCGGGAGAGTTCGAGGACCTTAACCCGTGAGTCGGCAGCCGCGATCGTGCAGAGCTTCGCCAGCGTCTGATCACGACTGCCGTCATCGATGTAGATCAGCTCCAGTGACATGCCAAGTTGTGGGGCAATGCCACAGAGGCGGGCATGAGTGGCTTCGATCACCGCTGCTTCGTTGTGGCAAGGAACCACGATCGAAAGTAGGCCGCCGCTAGGCCGGTGGGGGCCTGCTGCTGGGTCAGTGACGTGCTGCTGGTCGTGAGGACTCATCGTTGCCGTCTCCTGATCGTGGCAGTGCGGTCACTGGCGACCGTATCCGTTGCCTGAGTGGTGCCGATCAGCAGGTAGTCTTGCTTTTTAAACAGGGGACGGGACCGGCCAATCACTCCGGTGCCGTCTGGCAGGGCATCTGCGAGGTCGGCAAACTGCTGTTCCGGGACGATTACCACGGCGTCAGGGCCGGAAGAGAGAAATGCTGCAGCGGCAGAGGTGTCCCCTGGTTGCCACTGCCGGACGAGCCCGGCAGCGTAGTAGACGATATTGGGTGTGAGGTGCGTGTAGGCACCAATCCGTGCCCGGCCACCAGCGTGGGCGTGGGCGTCGTTGAGGAGGCGGGGCAGTGTGTTGGCACGGCTAATCCAGGCTGCAGCCGGACCGATCGCGGCTGCCGAATAGACCAGACTGACGACCACCATCGCGACAACGGCTCGAGCCGGCTGCTGGCGTGCCGACCAGACCAGCCAGATGGCACCCAGCAGTGGAATCAGGCCAACGGCTGCTGCTGGTTCGGCGCCAGTAAGGCCAAAGAAGGAGCCGACAAGCACCGTGCCGGCGGTTGCGATTCCGCCAAAGGCAAGGCCGACAACACCGAGTGCCAGCCAGCGTGGAAATGGCCAGCGGGGCCGGCCGGCAGCCTCGACTGCGAGTGCGGCAACCAGAAGAGCCGCAGCCGGATAGGCTGGCATGACATAGTTCGGCAGTTTTGTGGCTGCCAGAGAGAAATCGGCCGGCTGATCGGCCGGGCCATCTGCTCCTGTTCGCCACGTCCGCCACAGTCTGCTGCAGGCAACAACGACGGCCAGAGGCAGGAAGCAACTCCAGGGATAGAAGCCAACCAGCATGGTGAGAGGGTGAAACAGAAAGCCACCGGAATGGCGTTCCATTGGGGCAACAAAGCGGCCTACGTTGTGGACGAAGAAGAAGCCCCGCGGCCAGGCCCAGTCAGTCTGGAGGCCGACGGCGATATACCAGGGGGCAGCCACTATGATTGTGGCGAGCGTGACGGTCAGGAGTCGTGTCTGCCGGAGTGTTGTCCAGGTGGCTGGCAGGCCAGTAGTGATGAGATGCCGAAGCAGGGCGCCGCCCTGACGCATGAGGCTCGTGCCGCGTGGCTTTTCCATTGGGATGGCAAGGCATTGGACAAGCCAGACAAATGGCAGGACAACTGCCAGCGGGCCAATGAAACCGATAGGACCCTTGCAGAGAACAGCCAGGCCAAACAGGCTGCCCGCGAGGAGGGCATGCCCAAGGCTGAGCGATTGAGGAGCCTGCGTACCGGGGGAGTTGGATTGACGCCGATCTGGAAGAAGTGGCTCGACGAGCAAAAGCGTGCCCCAGGTTGTCAAAGCGACCAGAATCGAGTCTGGGGTGGCAGCATGAGCCTCGATCGCTACGAGCAGGCAGCCGATGTAGGCCAAGGCGGCGGTGATCCCAGTGGCGGGATTGAACCAGCGGGTACCTGCACGCAGGAGAGCCAAAGCTGTCAGGACGGCAGCCACTGCCGAGGGCAGACGAGCGGCAAACTCGTTGAATCCGAAAGCGGTGAAGCCTAGGGCCATGCACCAGTGCATGAGCACGGGCTTATCGACGGCGAGTTCACCGTTGTACATCGGGACCACCCAGTCGCCAGTGGTGACCATGGTGCGGGCAATCGCGGCAAAGCGTGGTTCGTCCTCATCCCAGAAGGGCATGCTCATGAAGCCAGCTGTCAGCGTGGCGGTGGCAACCAGCAAGACGAGGAGGCGAGGGCGGCGTTCAAGCAGGGATCCAATCGCGGGCATCAGAGAGTCTCCGGATGGAGGGGCAAGGTGTTCGAGGGGGAGTGTGTTTGCTGGGCAAATGCAGGGGCTGCGTGTGGCCGTAGTCGTCCAACAACAACAAGGCCGGGGTCGAATGAGGCAGGCTTTTCACCGAGGATCTGGCAGTCAGCCGGCAGGAGTGGCATGAGTGCATCCAGCACGTTCGCCTGCACCACGAGCCGGGCGTGCGGACTGGTTTCCAGATGGGCAAGGCCGGCTTCGATATCTGGCAGGTCCGCGACTGGTCCGCCGGTGTAGAAGACAAGGCTCGGCCGGGCAGGATGAAGGCTGGCCCAGATGCCCTGTCGGGCGAGTGGGGGCAGGCTGGCCATGAGGGTGCCTGTTCCCTGGTGA
Source organism: Planctomycetia bacterium (assembly GCA_009919445.1). Classification (GTDB taxonomy): domain Bacteria; phylum Planctomycetota; class Planctomycetia; order Pirellulales; family UBA1268; genus UBA1268. The sequence continues at coordinate 1,553 of RGBY01000070.1, read as the reverse complement.
CGAGCAAGCCGGACCGCTGCGACGCCGCCAAGAAAACCGAGGAACAGCACGGCGGTTCCCGTCAGGACGATGAGTGAATCACGGCGGCGCTGGTGATACTGCAGCATGATTGCCGAGACGGCTGCGACGATCAGCAGCAGGCCGATCAGTCCGAGCCATTCGTTACCCGGTGCAAACTGGCGGGCTACTAGAGGGAGGCCGATAAGGAATCCGACACCGACACACACCAGGCTGATCCAGCCAATCAAGAGGACTGCATCGGCCGTCAGCCCGCGGAGGAGCCGTTGTTCCCAGCCGGTGCGCTGGTTGATCCAGTCGGTCAAGTAGATCGCGGTGGCCAGCGCCAGGGCGGGATAGGCTGGCCAGATGTAGCCAGGGAGTTTTGTGCCGGCCAGTGAGAATGCCCCAATCCAGGTGATGGCCCAGCTTCCAGCAAAGGCGAGGGCTCGCCTTCTTTCATCATCAGCAGGAGCCCACCGCCAGACGAACCATGAGTGGAGGGGCACGGCCAAAAGAACGAGTGACCAGGGGAACAGGCCGATGGCCATGATAAAGGGGTAGTAGAGAAGCGATCCACTATGGCCTTCCATCGGGGCAGCAAAACGCCCGGCGTTGTGGACCAGCAAGAACTCACGGAGCCATTCACCGCCGGTTTGGATGCTGACCAGCGTGTACCAGGGGAGCGCAACAGCCAGTGCGACGCCACTACAGGTCAGGGGCCGCATGCCCCGCACGGCCTGCCAGAGGACCCGCCGCCAGCCAGTCTCAGGGTTCTTTTCGTGGAGCAGCCAGCAGCAGAGGCTACAGGCTGCTAGGGGGAGAACGAGCCCGACTGGTCCCTTGGCGAGAATGGCACATCCACAGGCAAGTCCGATACCGATCGCATGCAGCCGGCTGATAGTTGGGACGCTGCTGGCCCGCAGCGCGTGGGCAAAAATAGCGGCAGCCAAAGTCGTGCAAAAAATCAGTGGGGCATCAGGAGTGGCTGCCCGGCCACCCACGGCTGTCCAAAAACAACTTGCCATAACCAGTCCGCTGAGCAGGCCGGCCGTTGGCCCGGCGAGCATCCGGCCGAGCCACAAGGTCAGCAGGCAGGTGCCAATCGTGAGGACGACTGAACCGGCCCGGACGCCAGCTTCATTTCTGCCAAAGAGGCTGATGCCTGCCAGTTGCACCCAGTTGACAAGCGGAGGCTTTTCAACCCGCAGTTCACCGTTGAAAGTTGGGACAATCCAGTTCCCAGAGTCGAGCATGGCCAGTGAGCAGGCAGCATTTTTCGGCTCATCTTCATCCCAGAGCGGGGCGGTGCCCGTGCCGGGCAGCAGGACGCCACCGGCCACAACGGCCACAAGGAGGATGGGAATGTAGGGGTTTCGCATCGACACCAACGGTGTCCGGGGGAACAACAGAAACGGGGCGAGAGCGTAGGAGTGGCCGCCGCGGCGGTCAAGCCGTCCCGAACCCCTGTTTTTTCCGGAGTTAGGGCCGGTTGACCGGCTGCCGGGGGCGGGTATGTTCAACTCATTCCACCGCTGCTGAAAGCGGGGATATCC
>RGBY01000069.1 GCA_009919445.1 Planctomycetia bacterium | reverse complement strand
GAAGCCCGAAGCGCAAGCTGAGGGAACCCGCGTCTGTTGCAACAAGAACCCCATTCCCTCGGCTCGCGCCTCGGGCTCCCTGGAGTTCGGTTTCACTCAGCGCAACATCAAAAGGCGCGAGCCGACGGACGGTGTTTCGGGGTTCAAAAATGCGGGTTCCCTCAGCTTGCGGTTCGGGCTTCAAGGAATAGTCTTTTTTCCAATAATCACGTTGGCGTACCAAAAAACTTCCGCTCATGGTTTGCTGTTGGGGGATCATCACGCTCCCCCGTGCCTCTTTGGCTCCGTGTGATCAATTGCTGAGCCACGAGTCAGTTGTATGTGAAGTATTACTGAGGGATGAGGTGCCAGCCATCAAAACGGATGCAGAAAGAGTTGGTGTTCCCCAGAGTTGCGGGGAAAATACAAAAATGGGTGGCCGGTAAACCAAACATCAGCGCGGGATGGCGACCATTGATCGAGCAAGCAAAAGAAAACAGACCCTTCGTTCCCGGCACCGCCGACATTGCCATTGTCGGTTCGGGTGCGGCGGGGCTCTTCGCAGCTGTCTGGGCAGGTCGAGCTGCCACCGCCGGCAGCCGCGTCGTGGCCTTTGATGGAGCCCGCAAGCTGGGGGCCAAGATTCTGGTAGCCGGTGGTGGTCGTTGTAACGTTACTCATGACGAGGTGAGCGAAGCTGACTTCGCTGGCAGTAGCCCGGCGTCCATCCGCAGGGTGCTCAGACGGTTTTCGGTCGAGCAGACCATTCGGTTTTTTGCCGAGGCAGGTGTGACGCTCAAGCGGGAGGAAACCGGCAAACTTTTTCCCGTCAGTGATTCGGCCCGCACGATTCTGCAGGCGCTCATTCGTGAGGCAACAGCTGCAGCCGTTGAACTGGTGCACCCCGCCCGGGTGACAGCCATCGAGTGGCTGCCGCATGCTTCTGAAGCTATGGAAGCGATGAGTGACAAGCCTCCCGTCTTTCGCCTTTCGACTACGGCCGGTGACTGTCTAGCCCGTCGGGTGATTCTTTGCACCGGAGGCAAGTCGCTGCCGAAGAGTGGTTCCGACGGCTTTGGTCATGAACTGGCAAAGCGGTTGGGCCACACCATTACGAGCCCGGTCGTGCCAGCGTTGGTGCCGCTCGTGTTACCTGAACCGCACTGGATCAGAAGTCTCTCGGGGCTGACGCTGCCGACAGCCATCAGCCTGACAACAGCCAGCGGCAAGCGGCTGGAGACCACCACAGGCAGCACGCTCTGCACCCATCTTGGTCTATCGGGGCCGGCTGTCCTTGATATCAGCCGTCACTGGCTCATCCGGCGGCATGCCGAGCCCGACGTGCGGCTGAGCCTTAACTGGCTGCCGACTGAAACTGCTGAAACAGTCGAAGCGATGCTGCAGGTTGCAGGGCGAAGCCCCCTTGCCGTGCTGCGGCAGTGGCTTCCCGAACGGCTGGCTCGTCAGCTCTGCGAGCAGGCCGGTGCGCCGGCCACCGGTGACCTGCCGCGGACGGCCCGGAAGCTGCTCGTGCAGGCGGTTACCGCCACACCGCTACCGGTTGTTGGCGATCGGGGTTTTTCTGTCGCCGAGGCAACCGCCGGTGGCGTGCCCCTGGCGGAAGTCAACCTCAAGACGATGGAGAGCCGGTGCTGCCCAGGGCTCTATCTGGCGGGTGAAGTCCTTGATGTTGATGGCCGCATTGGCGGGTTCAATTTTCAGTGGGCCTGGTCGAGTGGGTTTGTCGCCGGGACCGCTGCGGCAGCTGCAGTCGCCTGATACGGGTATGCAGTGTCGTATTCGGGGGGGAGCGGTTTGGTGCGTGCGACGTTTTGCGTTCTGCGTGTCCGCTCGCGGCTTTCAGGGTGGTGGTGTTAGGAGACGGAGACTGGCGTCTACCACCTGCTCAACGGTTACGTCGAGGGGATTGCCGCGGCCGACTGGCCAGCGGAGGTCGCGGGGCTCTAGCCCGAATGCGGCGGTGATTCGCTGCCTGGCAGAACGCCGAGGCCGAGCTGATCGAAGCACCTCATATGAGGTCTGCCAAGGATGCCACTGGTTGGGATCGGCCGCCCCCGCGATGACGGCACAAGGCCGACCGAATGAGGCAGCGATGTGCATCAGTCCGGTGTCGACACCGATGCACAGATCACAGCGGGCAATCAGGGCAGCCGTTTCCGCCAGAAAACATGCAGCCGACAAGTCATGCAAAGCCGGCCCCGGGTTTCCACAGGCAGACTGAATGGCCTCATGCGTTGGCCGGTCGCCGGGGCCGCCACACAGGAAGAACGTTCCACCATGTTTGGCGTGCACCTGCTGGATGACGTCTGCAAAGCGTTCGGCTGGCCACCGCCTCTGCTGGCCACCTGCACAGGGTGCGATGAAGACCCATGGGCCGGAGGAGCGAGGTAGTGCGGCCGTCAACTGCTCGAAGCGGGCGGCAGCTTTGGGGTCAACCCAATTTTCATTGTGGCCGTCATCAACATGCAGACCATCGCAGCGGAGCACATTGAGAAAGTGTTCCACCTCATGCCGGAATGGCTCCAGCCGCGCTGCCCGTGACAGGAACAGCTGCTGCCCCTGGCAGGCAAAGCCAACCCGATGGGGAATGCCAGCTGCCCAGGCCAGCAGGCCACCGGCAGCGGCCCGCTTCAAGATGTAACAGCGGTCATACCGCCGGCCGGCCAGCCAGCGGGCCGTGTCGCGAAGGTTTTGGAGCGAACTGCCCAGTGACCGCCGCTGGGTCCGGGGGCGGCTCCAGCGAATCAGTTCGTCGACATACGGGCAGCTGGCCAGCACGTCTCCCGAGACGGGCTCAACCAGGACGTCAATGATGGCTGAGGGAAAGTTCTGCCGAAGGTTTCGCAGAAAGGGTATGGCAAGCACGGTATCGCCAATGAAGCGATTGCGGATGACCAGAATCCGCTGCTGCGAACTGGCTGATGTCGCCATCACCGGGCAAAGCCAACGAAGAAGCTGAACAATTGCTGGCTGTCGTACTCGGCGTAGGAGACTGGCACGGCGAAGTCGAGGGCGATTGGTGCCGGACCAAGCGCGGGCATGGTGATTCGCAGACCAAAGCCGGGTGAGACCCGCATGTTGTTGATCGAGACATTCGACTCGACCGTACCGAAGTCGGTAAAGACCACACCCCGCAGGGAATCATCGGCAGTGATCGGGAACATGTACTCAATCGTGTTGAGCCACTCCCGCTGGTTAAGCAGCCAATACTGCCGGCCTTCAAGCACGCCACGCGGATAGACGAAGGTGCCGATCACCTGCTCAAACTCAAAGGTCAGCAGGTGCCCTTGCGTGGGCAGGAAGGGGCTGTCACGAGTGTCGTGGATGATGCCGGCACTAAAGCCATAGACACCATTCACACCGAGCATGTTGTCAACATCAGGCACGCCCGGCACCCGCGGGTCAAAGACATCGACGCTCTCCCCACGGAAGCCGGCATTGACCGACAGGTCAGGAGCAAAGATGAACTGATAGCCCAGGCCCACACGACCACCCACTCGGCCTTCGGCCCAGTCGTAAAAGTAACGGGTGAAGTAGGAGGCACTGGTCGAGAGTCCCACGCGGGTGTCGAACAGGTAGGGCTCTTGGAAGGTGGCGGTATACCGCTGCAGTTGCGTGCCCGGAGCAGCCTCCAGCCGGAATCGCTGACCACCACCACGGAAGGCGGTGCCGTTGCGAATGTCATCCCAGCTGGTGGGCAGCCGAGTGATGTCAAAGTTCTGTTCGTCGATGACGATGTTGCCGACCAGACCGGCATTGGAGTTTACGCCAGCCCCAATCATGAGGCGGCCGGTCTGCGTCTCTTCGGCATCAACATCGACGATGACATAGGGCTCACTGCCCGGGAAGACCTGTACCGGTGGCTGAGCAAATCCGGGCATGCCCGCCGGTGGCATGCCAGGCTGACCAAAGCCGGGCTGGGCAAAGCCAGGTGGCGCCGAACCGGGGGGCAGCATGCCCGGCTGCATCGGTTCGATTGGCTGCTGGGCAACCATCTGGGTTGGGCCAGGGGCGGGCTGTACCCGACCGTAGGTGGCGGCGCCGGGGCCGGTTGCCCCCAAGGCCGAACCGCCCCAGGGGGCAGCAGCCGGTTGGGTGGCAACTGGCTGCTGGTTTACCGGCTGCTGATAGGGATAGCTCTGCCCGACTGCCGGCGGACTGCCAGTGGCTGTTGGCGGTGGTTGATAGCCATAGGCCGCTGGCTGGCTGTAACCGCCGGGGCTCTGGCCCCGCCAGCGGGGCTGGCCTGCTGTCTGGGAGCCGGGGGCCGCACGTGCAGGAGCGGGGGTACGGTTGGCGGGCTGATTCGGTGTGGCAGCATCAGGCGTCTGACGCGACGAGTCACTCGCCGTTTCGGTCGGGGCCAGCTCACCCTAGTTCATCGGACGGAGCCGGCTTGCTAAAGACAATGCGTGGGCCTTCGCCCTTGGCGGCATCGTTGAGGAACAGGCCACTGGAGGAGATACGTCGTTCGTCTGACCGCAGTTTGCGAATGTCGAGAATGTCACCCGGTCGCAGGGAGAGCCGGTTGAGGATGACATTATGTCGGGTGTGGGGGTGCTCGCCCCGGATGTGGACGTTGATCTGACCGACCCGATACCGCTGCCCTTCCACGACGCGATAGACCAGATCGAGTTCACCCGGCTCTTCCAGGAACCGGGGGTCGGCCTGAACGTCAGCAAAGACAAATCCACGGCCGCCATAAATGTCGCGAATCTGGCCAAGGTCGGCATCCATCTGCGACTGGTTGAAGAACTCACCACTGGTCAGCTTCAGTTCCCGCTCAAGGAACTCTTCCTTGAAGCGACTGTTGCCCACAAAGGAGACATTCCGAACCTTGTAGCGAGGGCCTTCGTTGATGACAAAGGTAAGCAGCGCCCAGTCACGGCCGATGCCATTGAGCACCTGAACCTCACGGCCAATGCGGGCCTGGAAGAAGCCGAGGCTACGGTAGTAGGCGGTCAGGGTTTCGACGTCATGGTCGATCTTCTCGTGATCGACATCGCCGCCGAGAAACCAGAAGACACCAGGCTTCGAGGTAATCTGGGTCAGCAGGCGAGCGTCGCTGGCAATTGTGTTGCCGACAAACGTGGTCCAGAGTGACTTGCGGCTGCGGCCTTCGTCGATGAGGAAGACCGCGCCTTTGTCACCCGGCCGAGAGCCTTCAACGGTGGTGACGCGGGCCGCCTCATAGCCCTTCTCGTGGTAGTACGATTCAATCCGGCGGCGTGCCTCTTCGACGACGTAGGAATCGATGGAATCACCGACGTCGATCTCGGCCTTCTTACGGAGGGTGCGGGTGGTCACCCACTGATTGCCGACAAACTTCACATGCTGCAGGGTGGGCCGTTCGACCACTTCAAAGATGACAACGACGCCCTGACGGACACGGACATACTTCGGCAGGACATCAATAAACTTGCCGGTCCGATGGAGTGTGCGGACGTCTTCTTCAATGACCTGAGAGTCAAAGTTCTGGCCGGCCCGGGTGGTCAGCTGGGGCAGCTTCGAGACCTCTACGGTGTCGTTGCCCTCAATCCGTACTTCAACGATTCGCTGGCTTGGGGGAGTGGCCGCCGGGGTGTTGACTGGCGGCAGTGATTGCACACTGCCCTCTTGGGCAGAAACGGGACTCATCCCGAGCAGCAGCAGTCCCAGCCCACTGGCCAGCATGAGCCAGTGCAGGCGTGACCGGCCAGCGGGGCGAGGGGAGCCCAACGGGTGCGGCTTGTGCGGGAAGTTGTGCGGCATATGGTGAAAAACTCAATGAGGGACGAAGGCCGCCTCCCGGTCAGGCCCGAAGGAGCCTGCCGACGAAAGTCGCGGAGAAATACCGCAGGGGTCGGGCTGCCCACAAGGCGAATGTGCCAAGCGGAGCAGCAAAACGGCCTGTCCGCTGCCTTTGGACCGCTGAAATGGCTCCGCGAGACTTGCCCAGTCTGTGATGCTTGACTGGCCGGCGCAGCCTCCGATAGCGTTCATGGAGATGCTGCGGCCGTAGACGTCCTTCGAGCAGTTGATCCACCCGGCATCCCCGCCGCCTGCAACAGCCCACACCATGACACCGACCATTCTTGATTTCACGCAGGCTGATGACGGCCGGGATATTGTCCATCGGGCCGTACAGGCGTTGGCGGAAGGCCAACTTGTTGGCCTGCCAACTGAGTCAAACTATTGTCTCGTAGCAGCAGCCCATGACCTGTCGGCAGTCGAGCAGGCCAGTGCGGTGGCGGCCGTGATTGACGGTGAGCCCTTGTTAACAGTGGCCGTGAAGAGTGGCGATGAGGCGGCTGACTGGGCACCGGGGCTTGAGCCACTGGCCCGGCGGCTGGCCCGGCGGTGCTGGCCTGGTCCGCTGGCCATGTTGATTCGCGGTGATCATCCTGAGGGTCTGGTGCGTCAGCTTCCCAGTGCCGTGCAGCCCCGGCTGCTCGCAGCCGATCAGATCAGGCTGCGTGCCCCCAACCACACGGTGCTCACCGACTGCATGCGGCTGTTTGCCGGTCCGGTTGTTTTGGCTGAGCCGGGTAACCAGGCAGCACCACCGATAACAGTTCCAGAACTGCTCAAGTGTTGTGCCTCAAGCGGACAACCGCCCTTGGTCGTCGATGCCGGTCCACTGCCACATGGGGGCCCGGTCTCAACGATCGAGATCGCTGCTGGACGGTTCACGATGCGGCGGCAGGGTGAACTGGATGCAGCCACCCTCCAGCGAATGGCACGGCTGTTGGTGCTCTTTGTCTGCACGGGGAACACCTGCCGCAGTCCTATGGCTGAGGCGATCTTTCGAGACTTGGTTGCGCGGCGGCTGGGGTGCGGGCCGGCAGAACTTGAGGCCAACGGCGTCATGGTGGCCAGCGCCGGTCTTTCTGCCTGGGGCGGGAGCCCCGCCAGTGACTCAGCCATTGCGGTGGTGGGTGAACAGGGCATCGACTTGTCCGGGCATGCCAGCCAGCCCCTGACGGAACGACTGGCCCGTCAGGCCGATGTGATCTGGACCATGACCGCCGCTCACCGGGCGGCAATTTTGGCCCAGTTTCCCGACCTGGCTGATCGGGTTTGGATGCTTTCGCCCGGCCGTCGTGATGTCATTGATCCGATCGGTGGTTCCCAGGAAACCTACCGGCGGTGTGCCGCCCAAATTCGTGAGCATTTGGAGTCACGAATCGATACACTGGGGCTCGCAGCAGGGTAGCGGCTGCCGGCGTCTCGCGTCCGGCCACCGTTCGGACCGTACCTGCCTGGGGGCGTGCACCCCCGCAGGAACTGCCGGTCCTGCTTGCCAGGATGCACCTGGTGCCATCGAGGCTCTGGGTTGCCTTGAGAATCAGCTGCACAACGACTTATGAGGCCCCGGCGTTGCCCGGAGTGAATCGATGAAAATTGCGATTGGAAGCGACCATCGCGGCGTTGCTGCCCGCCGTCGTTTAATCGGTTTTCTGGAGCGGCAGGGACACGAAATCACCGACTGCGGTAGCCATGATGAGTCGGCGGTTGACTATCCCGATGTGGCTGCTGACGTTGCTCGGCGGGTGGCTGATGGCAAGGCTGACCGAGGCATCCTGCTGTGCTGCACCGGCGTGGGCATGGCGATTGCGGCCAACAAGGTTCCCGGCGTACGGGCGGCCACCTGCCATGATGAGGTTGCAGCCGAAATGAGCCGGCGGCATAACGACCTGAATGTGCTCTGCCTGGCTGCCGAAATGGTCGGCGCCGAGCAGCAGGAAAAGATGACCGAAATCTGGCTGAATACCGGTTTTGAAGGTGGTCGGCATGAGCGTCGTCTCCACAAGATTACCGAACTCGAGGCAGCCGCCTGCACCGAACGTTCAAGCTGAAAATGCCGGTTTTCTGCCTCGTTTGACTGTCGGGTGGACGGTTTAGCCCCCGCTGAGGCACAGATTCCGCTGGCTGGGAACGTCGGGTAAGAGCGGGGAAACGGACGGCCAGCGAAGACTTGTCGCGTCGTAGCGGTCGTGCCGGAGCGACCGGCTGTTTTCCGAGAAAAAAAGCCTTCCGATTCGTTGCGTCAGCAATCCCCGTTGGTACTGTCGACGGTGAGAGTTCTGCCTTGGCATCGTCTGGCGATGCTCAGGCCTGAGCCATTTCCCGTCGAAGGTTTATCCATGTCTTTTGCTGACGCACCCAGCCCCGCCGAGGTCGACTGCCTGTTGCGGAATGCCGAATTGCGAGATGCCATTGAGCCCTATCTCGATGATGACACACATGGCGACATCGATTTTGCTGGCATGCCGACAGAGGTCGAAAACCGCTACCTTGAATCGATGCTGGCCTGGGAGCACGCCCCGCTGACGCCGGTGGCCCATTGGTTCAGCCCGCCACTGGTGCTCTCACCTGCGGTAGGACTCACGGAAAGCCAACTGCGGGAGCGGCTCTGGGATGTGATCGATCGGCTCTATGCCGAGCGGATCGTGCTCGATTTCACCGATCACCTGACTGACCGCGAACTCTACAACCTCATTAGGCGAGAGATCTTGCCGACCCCAATCAAGCGGGTCGATTTACCCGACAATTATTTTCACTGGGACTGCAGTGCGATTGGTGAACTACCAGAGTTTGTTGTGGGACAGTGGTACCCCGAACCCGTCCTCGACTCGCTGATCTGGCTGACCTATTACGCCGATGATGCTGAGCGAGCCGAGTGGGAGGCAGACTTTGGTGTCGATTTGCCACCACGGGAAGTGCCTCCCTACCCTCGGGCCCTGCCCTCGGCACCGGTCTGAGTGGAAGCAGTTGTGACTGCGGGAAAGCCTGCGTTGCGGTCGGTAGGCTTTTTCAGTTGACTCTGACCCTCAGCCTGCAAAACTTCTTGCCGGCGTGATCAAGCCCGTCGCTCCCTCCTGCCTGCGGGACTTGGTTGGTCAACGCACTCTTCTGGAGGTCTAGTATGAGTCGCTCTTGTGGCCAGAGTAGTTGGTGCAGTTGGTCTCGAATAACGTGGCTGGTATTGGTTGTGATGGTGGGCTGTGCCTGGCCACCTTCGGGACGGGCAGCCGCACCGACTCTTCGTGATGCGGCGATCACTCGTGCCACAGCATTTCTGATCGAGCAGGGACAGGAGCCAGACGGAAGTTTTTCACCCCAGGCGGGTCCGGCCGTCACGGCGCTGGCGGTGACGGCGCTGGTTGAGTCAGGCATATCTGCCGACCATGAGGCGGTCAGCAGGGCAGTCGGCTATCTGCTGTCCTTCCGACAGCCGGACGGTGGCATCCATCGCCCAGAGTCAGGCGTGGCCAACTACGAGACGGCCATTGCCTTAATGGCTTTGGTCGCCTGCAACACTGATGGTCGGCATGCGGAGACGATTACGGCAGCGCAGCAATACATCACGGGGATCCAGTGGGATGGTGGCGAGGAGGGGCGTGCTAGCCCCAACTATGGCGGCGCCGGGTATGGCAGCCATCAGCGGCCTGATCTTTCGAATACAGCGTTCTTGGTGGAGGCACTGCGAACGGCCGGTGCCGGAGAAGATGATCCGGCGATTCAGCGGGCATTGGTTTTTGTCTCACGGACCCAAAACCTGGAGGGGCCTCATAACACACTTCCTTTCGCAACGAAAAATCCTGACGGTGGCTTCTATTACACGCCGGCCAACGGCGGAGAGAGCCAGGCCGGCACGACACCGGCAGGCGGCCTGCGAAGTTATGGTTCAATGACGTATGCCGGACTCAAGAGCATGATCTATGCCGGGGTTGCTCCGGATGATCCGCGGGTGGTGGCTGCGACGGAATGGCTGCGGCGGCATTACGGCTTTGCTGAAAACCCGGGCATGGCCGATGCGGGGCTGTTTTACTACCTGCACACAGCATCCAAGGCGCTCGATGCATTGGGCAGCGAGACCTTTCGTGATGCGACGGGCACTGAACATCGCTGGCGGGAAGAACTGGCGGCGGCAATCATTGCCCGGCAGCAGCCCGATGGATCGTGGGTCAACGAGAACCCACGGTGGTTTGAGGGTGACGCCAATCTGGTCACCAGTTATGCGTTGTTGGCTCTAAGCCGCTGCCGCTGAGCAGCAGCCTCGTGTCAGCGGCAGGCTTTGTCCAGGCACGACCGGTTGGCATCGCGTCATCAACCGCCGCAGGAAGCGGCGGCAGCGAGTTGGGAAAAACCTTGGCTTTTTCCAACTCGCCCAAGTGGACAAAGGCCATGGAGGGCTTTGTCCACGTAAAACTAGTTCCGCAGAATCGCCACCCGGAGGGGTGGGTAGCTGACGGTTGACTGCGGCAGCGTGGCTGAGCCGGCTCCTGATGGCGACAGGCTCTTTTGCACCCCATCGACCGTGCCGAGCAGTCCCTGCACGTTGAAGATTGCCGTCTCATCGATGGCGGCCGAGAAGACCTGAGCCCGGTCGGTGCCGTAGGCCTGGAAGAAGGCTTCGCGGCTGGAACCGGTACCGGAGAAGGTCTCGACCAGTGAACCACCGCGCGGGCCGGCTGAGACTAGCAGTTTGTCGGCAGCGCCAGCCGTGCTTGACGGCAGCCTGGCCACCGACGCACCAGCCGTCGAGCCACCGAGGGGCCGGAAGCTGTTGAAGGCCGCCGGCGTTGTCGGCTG
>RGBY01000068.1 GCA_009919445.1 Planctomycetia bacterium | reverse complement strand
CCGCCGAACCCGGCATGCAGGATGCCAGTGGCACAGCAGGTCCACAGGATGGCCAGGGGCAGCAGGGGCAGAAGGCTTCTGGGCAACAGGCCGGCCAGCCTGGGGATGGTGAGGGGAAGCCAGCCGGTGGGAATCAGGCCGCAGGTAAGGCTGATGGAAGACTGGATGGGCAGGAGCAGAGTGCCGGCGGAAAGCCCGGTGAGGGGAACAGTTCGCTCCCGCAACGAAGCGCAGAATCGAGCAAGACGAGTGCCGAAGGCCAGGGGGCTTCGCAGGCGGCCGAGGCATCCCGGCAGCAGCAAGAAGGTGGCAAAGATCGCGCGGAAGGTGGTGCCAACGAACGTTCAAGAGCGGTTGGGAACGAGGCGGGCAGCGATGGTCCATCCAAGCAGGGCAAGCCCAGTGCGGGAGCAAGCCAGCAGCAAGCGAAGGAGGCATCCCGCGAGGCCACTGCACAACCGGATGTGCCTGCTGATGGCACCGATGATGGCGAGGCGATGGAGCGAATTCTTGACCATCAGCGGCGACAAGATCAGAACAGCCAGAGCAAAAGCCAGAGCAAAAACCAATCTGGTGAGAAGCCACCAAAGCAAGAGGCATGCTGCCCAGAGGAGGGCAAGCCTTGTGGAAAGCCGGGCTGCTCTTCGTGCAGTGGCGGTGGCGCTGGGGCAGGTGCCGGTGGGAGTTCTGGCGGAGATGGTCAGCGAGGAGGTGGCGGAAATCCTGCGGGAGCCGGAGAGGGTCAGTCGGGGGGCTCGGGGGCAGGTCAGCCCGCTGCAGCCGGGACGCCTGGGGACGGGCCGGCGTCTGCATCATCCTCGGCGGAAGGATCATCAGCAGGTGGCGGTGAGAGCACAGCCGGAACGTCCGGTGCCAGTCAGGGGCAGCCAAGCCAAGCCAGTGGTAAACCATCCGGTGCGGCACAATCTGGAGATAATTCCGCCGGTGGTGCCATGCCCGGTGATGGTTCGAGTGAAAGTCCGGCGGGAGGTGAGGGGCAAGGTGAGAGTCAGTCGCAAGGTGATAGTCAGGGAACTGGCCCGGCCGGCCAGTCAGCCCCGTCTTCCAATACTTCCCCAACGGGCAGTCAGGCAGCCGGGCAGGGCGAGCAGTCAGCAGATGGGGCAGCGGCGAATGGAAAGCAGGGAGAAGAGTCCACCAGTGCCCCACATCAGAGTGGCGGTGGTGGTGCAGTCGGTGGCGAGCGACAGGCAACGGTTGCCGGCGAGGAGCCACCAGCCCCGGCTGAGGCTCTGGAATGGTCGCCAGAAGACCTTGCCGCCGAACGGCATTCCGTTCTGGTGATGACGGCATGCTCGATGAACTCGGCTGGAGCCGGGAGCAGGCAGAGGCATTCCTCGAGCGTTGGGATGACATGCGGGAGGCGGCTGCGAGTGGTCACCAGCAGCGGCAGGATTATGAGCAGACGGTACGCAGTCTTGGTCTCCGGCCGGGGGGCGTGCGAACCTCGCGGCGTTTGCCCACCGACCGAGAAGGCAAACGACTTGAAGGCCGGCGGACAGAGCCACCGTTTGAGTACCGAGAGCGGTTCAAGGCGTATCAGAAGGGTACTGGGAGTGGACGGGTGGAAGCCGAATGAGTGCTGAGTTCACCGGGCCGCGGTATCTCGTTCCATTTGGTCCCAAGCGGGTCCCGCACTGGTTTACCGATGTGCTGGTCCTCGGTGGCGGGCTGGCGGGCCTGCGAGCGGCACTGGCGGTTGATTCATCACGGTCGGTGCTGGTGGTCAACAAAGATGACCTCAAAGATTCATCGAGCCAGTGGGCCCAGGGAGGCATTGCCGGTGTTCTTGACCCCGAAGATCGCTTCGCCAACCATGTGGCTGACACACTGGCCGCTGGTGGTGATCTCTGTGACCCAGCCGTAGTCGAAGGGGTTATTCGTGAGGCGCCACAACGGATTGATGAATTAATTGGCTGGGGAACCCAGTTTGATCTCCGGGATGGTGCGCTCGACCTTGGCCGTGAGGGCGGGCACAGCCATCATCGAATTGTGCATGCCCTCGGTGATGCAACTGGCCGCGAAGTGATGCGTGCGGTCATCGAACGGGCAATGGCAACACCAAACATTGAGGTCTGGCCAGAAACCTTCACAATTGACCTCGTTACCCATGAAGGTGTCTGTCGCGGGGCCCTTGTCTGGCATCCCGGTCGGGGCAAGACCATGATCTGGGCCCGGCGAACTATTCTGGCGACAGGTGGAGCGGGACAGATCTACCGGGAGTCAACAAATCCAGCGGGTGCCAGTGGTGATGGCATTGCCCTTTCCTGGCGGGCGGGGGCTACCGTGCGAGACATGGAGTTCATGCAGTTCCACCCCACCGTTCTCTACATTGCCGGCGGCAGTCGCAGTCTGATTACTGAAGCGGTGCGGGGGGCCGGAGCCCACCTTATTGATCGGGATGGTCGGCGATTCATGCCCGAGTTTGATTCGCGTGGCGAACTAGCACCCCGCGATGTGGTCTCCCGCGCGATTACTGAGGTGATGCGGCGGACCGCCCATGCAAACGTCTACCTCGATCTCTCCCATCTTGATTCGGTCATGGTGCGTCAGCGGTTTCCCGGCATGGCCAAGCTCTGCAGGAAGTTTGGCCTGGATCTCGCCACCGACCGAATTCCGGTTCGGCCAGGAGCCCATTACATGATTGGCGGGGTCGTGGTTGATCAGCATGGCCAGACCACGGTGCCAAATCTCTTTGCTGCCGGTGAGGTGACATCCAGCGGCTTGCATGGTGCAAACCGACTAGCCAGTAACAGCCTGCTGGAGGGACTCGTCTATGGAAGTCGCGCCGGGGAACAAATTAGTCGTGAGCTTGCGGTTGAAGGCACCTCGGAAGAGTCCTTTTCGATCCCAGCCATTGCCAATCCACCGGCAGATGAAGTGGCCGACGGGCCCGGTGGCGAGCCACTTGATTTGGCCGACATTCGGAACTCGCTGCGAAGCCTGATGTGGCGGCATGTGGGGGTTGAGCGAACCGGCGATTCCTTGGGAGAGGCGGCGGCGACCGTCGCCGGCTGGTGCCGCTATGTGCTTTCACAGCAGTTCGCCAACCCACAGGGCTGGCAGTTACAGAACCTGCTGGAGGTTGGCCGCTTGATGATTCATGCGGCGCAGGCCCGACAGGAAACCCGCGGGGTCCATGTGCGGTCTGACTACCCAGAGGCTGCCCCCGACTGGAAAATTCATCTTTGCTGGCAGCGGGACCGGAGTGAACCCTGGCCGAATGCGGTCGAAACATCGGTCCAGCCCGGGGAGGAAGAGGGGGATTGCCGGTTCGCCGGATTGGGTAAAAATGAGTAGGCTGGTGGTCGTCCCGGCGTGCGCGTCGTTTTCGGCTCCCGATCCAGAAAAACAGTTTCCCCGACATCATTTCCTATGACTGACTCGGTTCCCTCCAATGGCCACGTGGCCACTGAAGCCCCGGCCATGATCGAAGCCGATGGGCTCTGCAAATACTACGGCAGCTTTATTGCGGCCGAAAACATTTCGTTTCGGGTGCCCCGGGGTGAAATCGTCGCGTTTCTTGGTCCAAACGGTGCTGGCAAGAGCACCACCATGAAAATGCTCACGGGCTACCTGGCCCCATCGGCAGGCCGGGCTCTGCTGGCCGGCTATGACATGTCAACCGATCGGCTCAAGGCGGCAAAGCACCTCGGGTACCTGCCTGAGAATGGTCCGCTCTACCCAGACATGACCCCGCGAAGCCTCCTTGAATTTTTTGCCGATGCTCGCGGCCTCAAGCCACCGTATCGCAATGAACGAATTGAGGCTGTTATCAAGCAGTGCGAGCTTGGGAGCGTGATCGGCAAGGCGATCGGCAAGCTCTCCAAGGGGTACCGGCAGCGGGTTGGTATGGCGCAGGTGCTGCTGCATGAGCCTGACGTGTTGATTCTGGATGAGCCGACCAGCGGTCTGGATCCCAATCAGATTCGCGAGGTGCGGGAGACGATCCGCCGTCTGGGGCAGGATAAGACCATCTTGCTCTCTACCCATATTCTGCAGGAAGTTGAAGCGATGGCCGATCGAGTCATCCTGATTGCCGAAGGCCGGATGCGTTTTGATGGAACGCCGGCCGAACTCCTTGCAGGAGGACAGGGGCTCGATGAGCGGTTCTACGAATTGACGAGAGCCTCATAGCCAGGGCGGGCGGAGCGGCCCCAGCCTGGCTGCCGCGTCAGCTGGCGGCAGAAGCACCCGTGACTCAACGGGGCTTGGCCCAAAACAGGCTCTGCTTCCGGAAACCGCAGTGCCAGACCAACGTGAAACCAAACCAAACATCGTCAAACCATTTGTAAAAGAGGATGAATCTGACATGAAGTGGCACGTGCTCGATGCAGTCTTCAAGCGGAACTTCGTCTCCTACTTCGCCAATCCCACCGGATATGTCTTTATCTGTGTGTTTGTGCTGCTTGGCTCCTTGGCCGCCTTCTGGCCGCCAGAGTTTTTCAACTCTAATCTGGCCAATCTGGATCAACTCAACCGCTACTTGCCCTACATCCTGCTGGTCTTTGTGCCGGCGATCACGATGAGCGTCTGGGCCGATGAGCGACGGCAGGGAACTGACGAACTGATTCTGACAATTCCTGCCAGCGACCTCGAGGTGGTGGTGGGGAAGTATCTTTCGGCAGTCGGCATTTACACCGTGGCCCTGCTTTTTTCCTGCATCTGCAATCTGATTATTCTGCTCGGCTGGGGCACCCCGGATGCGGGTCTCTTCCTCACGAACTATCTTGGGTTCTGGTTTGTTGGCATGGCCATGCTCGCCATTGGCATGGTGGCAAGTTTTCTGACCAGCAATCTGACGGTTTCCTTCATTCTTGGACTAATTCTCAATGCCCCACTGGTTGTGGCCGATCAGGCCAGCAGCGTGATGGGGCCAAAGGCGGCGGCCACCATTCGTTCGTGGAGTTTGGCTGAGAACTTTCTCGATTTTGGTCGTGGTATCGTCAGTCTCTCTGGGGCGGCCTATTTCTTAGGCATTGTGGTTGTCTGCCTCTACATCTCGATGGTTCTGATTGGCCGACGTCACTGGACAGGCCGTCGGGATGGTGCCCGCATGGGGACGCACTTTGTCGTGCGGACCTGTGGACTGGCGGCGGCGGCACTTGGCGTGGTGCTGATGCTGCGGGCGTACGACGTACGGGCCGATCTCTCAGAGGAACAGATTAGTTCTCTCTCCTCTGACACAAAGACATTACTCGCCAGTCTGGATGCTGGTCGGGCTATTGAGGTGACTGCCTATATCAGTCCGACGGTGCCGGAAGACTATGCCCAAACCAGATTGACACTCGTGAATATGCTGCGGCAATTCCAGCGGCTCAGCCGCGGCAAACTGCAGGTCGAGATGATCGAGACAGAGCCCAAGACCGAGGCGGCTTCACTCGCCAGCCAGCAGTTTGGCATCGAGCCGGTGACAGTGCTCTCGCGGGAGCGGGGGGCATTCCGCGACGAAGATATCTTTCTTGGGTGTGCATTCACCTGCGGTCTGGAAAAGGTGGTGGTGCCCTTCTTCGATCGGGGAACACCGGTGGAGTACGAGTTGATTCGTTCGATTTGTACGGTTGCCGAACAGAAGCGCAAGCGGTTGGGAGTTGTCAGCACAGACGCCGATCTCTTCGGTGGTTTCGATATGGCGACCGGTCAGCAGCGGCCCCGACAGCCCGTGCTTGAAGAATTGGAGAAGCAATACGAGGTGGTGCAGGTCGATCCCTCGGCACCGATTACGGAGCAGTACGATGTCTTGCTGGCGGTACAGCCCTCAAGTCTGGGGCCTGAGCAGATGGGCAACTTTGTCGCAGCCGTGCAGGCGGGCCAGCCGGTTGCCATCTTTGAAGACCCATTGCCGGTTTTGATGACCGGTGTTCCCGGCACTTCGCAGCCGCGTCGTGGGGGGGGCGGGCCAATGGCCATGTTCCAGCAGCAGAGCCAGCCCAAGGGAGACCTCAATCAGCTCTGGTCGGTCCTCGGTTTGAAACTGGCGGCAGCCGCGGGGCGTCCGCAGATGGGGCAGATGGGCGTGGCGCCGTTTGTCGTCTGGCAGGACTACAACCCCCATCCCAAACTCGAACTCCCCAGTGAGTTTGTGTTTATCGATGCGAAGCTCGGTGACCCGGGTGATGGAAGTGGTTCCCGGAGTTTCAATCCGGAGAGTCCGATCAGCGCCGGGTTGCAGGAGATGCTGTTTCCGTTCCCTGGCGGGCTTGCCAAAGATGACAAGGCCAATGTCGAGTGGGTGCCACTGGTGACCACCGGGACGAGGTCAGGCACCATCGAGGTTGATCAGATTCTTGGCAACCGTGGTGACATGCGGCAACTCAGGATCTTTGAGAAGCCGGGCAATCAGTCGATGGTTCTGGCTGCCATGATTGAGCGACCAGCAGTCGCGGCACCCGCAGGTGACGATGCGTCAGCAGAGGCGCCTGCAGACAAGCCCATTCGGGCGATCGTGGTTGCTGATATTGATGTGATGGGGCAGCAGATATTCGGACTGCGGAATCGTCCGGACGAAGTCTTTGGTCTCGATTTTGACAACATCACATTTGTGCTTAACCTGCTCGACACGCTTGCCGGAGATGAGCGGTTTCTGGAGATTCGGAAACGGAAGCCAAAGCATCGCACGCTGGCTCGGATCGAGGATACGGTCGCAGAGGCCCGGGAACTGGCTGATGTCCAGCGGCAGAACTACATCGCTGAGTTCGACAAAGCAGAACGCGAAGCGAATGCCGAAATGCAGGAAGAAGTCGGCGAGTTCGAGAAGAAGATCAAGGAGATGGAAGCGGGCGGCAATGCTGATCCACAGGCGGCCATGCAGGCTGTCCAGCAACTGGCGAGTCGTCAGCGGCTGGCCCAGCGGCGGCTCGACACCAAGCTGGAACGGCTGAAGCGAAAACGGGATGCGGAAATTGAGCAGGTTGAACGGTCCCTTGCCGCCACCATTCGTCGAGAACAGGACTGGCAGAAGTGGCTGGCGGTGGTGCTGCCGCCGATTCCACCGCTGGTAGTTGCATTTTTTGTCTTCTTCCGCCGCCGTGCCCGAGAACGCGAGGGTGTGGCGAAGTCACGACTCAGGTAGCCGCAAGGATTGAGGAGATGCGCACAATGAACATGGACCATCCTGTTGAAAGTACTGCTAGGACGAATCCTGCCCTCAAACGGACAACGTTGTTCGTGGTGGCTGGTGTACTGCTGTTGGCACTTGGCTGGTGGGTACAGCCTCGGTTTAAGCCAGCTGAGGTGAAGTCGGCTGAGGAGCGGGTGCTGTTCCCAGAGTTAACCGATGCGCAAAAGGCAGCGAGTCTGGAGATTATTCGTTACGACGAAGATCTGGCCGCCCTCTACCCGTTCAAGGTGGTCAAGACCGGTGGTGTCTGGGTGCTGCCATCACACCAGAACTACCCGGCTGACGCGAAGGATCATCTGGCAGCAGCAGCGACCGAGTTGGTCGATCTGAAGGCACTCGATGTGGTCAGCACGAGTGCACTCGATCACGAGACATACGGGGTCATTGAGCCCGATCAAGAAAAGATCGAGCCAGGGATGACTGGAATTGGCAGTCTTGTGGAAATCCGGGATGCCTCGGGAAGCAAGCTTGCCCGGTTGGTCATTGGCAAGGAAGACAAGCAACCAGCGCCGGCTGGTGGGGGCAGGCTGCTGCGGTTTGTTCGTAGGGCTGGTCAGGATCCGGTCTACCGGGTGGAGATTGACACGTCCAAATTCACCACAAAGTTTGGTGACTGGATTGAAAAAGATCTGCTCAAACTCACCCCGTGGGATGTGCGGCAGGTTGAAATTGACGACTACACGCTGGCTGCCGTCGAAGTCGCTGGCCGGATGGAAGTGCGGATGAAGCGAAACGAGCGACTGGAACTGGCTTACAACGACAAGGAAAGTAGTTGGACGCTCACCACGATGGAGGTCTTTCCAGAACAGGGAGGGGCTGATGCCAAGCCAGAGGTCCGTAGCCTCCAAGAGGGCGAAGAGGTTGACTCGACCAGCCTGAATGACCTGCGGAATGCCCTAGGCGATCTTCAGATTATCGAGGTCTCGCGGAAGCCCAGCGGCCTGAGTGCAGACCTGCGGGCAGAGGAAAGTTTCACTGGTGACCGGGAGGCCGTGACCTCCCTCCAGCAACGTGGGTTTTTGCCGTTGCCTTCGGGTGAGATCCTCTCGACTGAAGGTCAGACAGTAATCGGAATGAAAGACGGCGTGGAGTATGTGCTTCGTTTTGGCGCTGGAACCACGGTTGATAAGGCGGGAAGTGATGAAGCGGCAGCCGATGCTGGGCTTGGTGGTGAAACCTCGGCGCGATACCTGCTTGTGATGTCACGATTCAACGAGAATCTGCTCGAAAAACCAGATCTGGCAGAAGTGCCGGCCTTGCCGGAAGAGGGACAAGACACAGCTGTAGTCGACCCGGAGGCAGAGGCCGATTCCGAGGATGCGGCCGAACCAGAACAGTCTTCCGCCGCAGAAGCGGAGAAGGCTGGAGCCGAGAGCGAGGCGACGCCTGCGGATAAAGAATCTCAGGAAAACGAGGCGGCTGCCGAGCCAACGGCTGCAGAGTTGCTCAAGCAGGCAGACGAGGCGGAGGCGGCCATGCAGAAGGCGATCGAGGCTCGGCGGCGAGTGGAACGGGAAAACCGTCGCCTGCAAGAGGCCTACGACGAGAAGGTGGCCACCGGCCAGAAGCGAGTCCGGGAACTCAATGCTCGGTTTGCTGACTGGTACTACATCGTCTCAGAGGAAGAATTCAACAAAATTCACCTCAGCGGCAAATCGGTTATCAAGGCTGTGGCGGCACCTGCTGAAGAGCAACCGCCAGCAGCACCAGGAAATTAGCGGCGGTTTCCTGATCGCCATGGAGGGCCTGGAGCATCGCGGGTAGGATGCCGGCTGGTCTGAGCCCTGCGTGAGAGCCTGATGTCTGACATTCTTACCTCGCCCCGTGCCGCCCGATTTGGTCAGTCACGTGGCTTTCAGGTCGTTTCAGTAGGGTCGGCCGTGCCACCCCGAATCGTCACCAATGCCGATCTGGCCCATCTGGGTTGTGATCCGGAGTGGATCCGCACCCGGTCTGGAATTACCGAGCGGCGGCATGCCGATCCTGGCACGGCGACAAGCGATCTTGCGGTCGCTGCTGCCGAGGCAGCCTTGGCTGACCGACCCGAATTGCGTGAGCGGATAGATCTTCTGGTTCTGGGGACGTTTACGCCGGATACCTGTATCCCTTCGACGGCCTGTCTTGTGCAGGACCGCTTGGATATCACCGCTCCGGCGATGGACGTTACGGCAGCCTGTGCCGGCTTTGCCTATGCACTCGTCACGGCCTCTCAGTTTCTGGCGGCAGGTTCGAGCAACCTGGCACTCGTGATAGGTGCGGACACCAATTCCCGTGTTGTGAATCCGCAGGATCTCAAGACCTGGCCGTTGTTTGGGGATGGTGCTGGTGCCGTCCTGTTAGAGCGAGTCGATCCAACACCCGATGCGCCCGGCTTACTGGCCTGGTCGCTTGGAGCCGACGGCCGTGGTGGAGATTTGCTGGTCTGTCCAATGAGTGGCTCGCGGCAGCCGGTGACGGCAGCTGGTGTTGCCGCTGGTGACCAGTTCATGAAGATGGATGGTCGAGCAGTCTTCAAGTGGGCGATCCGTCTGGCCGAAGAGAATATTCGCTCTGTGGTGGAGCGGTCAGGGCTGTCGCTTGATGACATCGATCTTTTCGTGCTCCATCAGGCTAATCTGCGAATCATTGATGGTATTCGTGACGCATTAGGGCTTCCGGAGGATCGTTTTCTCGTCAATCTTGATCGCTACGGGAACACCTCAAGCGGGTCGATCCCATTGGCAGTCGATGAAGCCTGGCGGTCAGGCCGCATTGGTTCGGGAAACACCGTGGTTATCTGCGGCTTTGGTGGCGGGCTGGCCTGGGGCAGTGGAGTCTGGAAGCTGTAGTAATAGAAAGAGATCTGCATGATGAAGATGTTGCCAAAGCGAAGTGAGGTCCAGGCTGGCGACACCTGGGATTTGGCCAGTCTGTTTGCAAATGATGCCGAATGGGAGCAGGCCCTCGCGGCATGGGAGAAGCGAATCCCAGAATTTGATGCTTTTGCCGGCACGCTGGGCTCATCTGCAGAGCGGCTCGCGGAGTGCCTCGCCTTTGACCTCGAGATTGACCGTGCTGCCGATAGTCGCATCGTGCAGCAGGATTAAGGACGCGGATGCACCAGCAAATGCACCGGAAGGGACGAGTGCGTAACCCGAAATAGCAGCTTCGTTCGCGAGAGCTGCATTACCAGAAGCAAGTGCAGCCGCAGCGTCCGCAATGCCCTCAAGTCCGAGGACAATTCCAGCGTTACCAGAGGCAAGCGCAACGTTGCCAGAAGCAAGAGCGTCGAGCGCTAGCGCAATACCTGCGTTACCTGACGCTAGTGCAATAGGGTCGGTCTCCCCGCCAATCGAGTCGCCAGGTGGCAACTGATTGATGGTGCCACTAATTATGACAAGTGGTGAGCGGACTACCATCCCTACATACGGCTGCTATGCCAAGTCTACTTTAGCCGAAATACTTTAATTAAGTGCTGTTAGGCTCCTGGCTTGGTCGGCCAAACGGGGTTAGCCGGATCCACGGTGTTAGCCGGTAGATCGCGGAGTGCTTGGCGATAATCCCGCATCTCGTCAGTCAGGGTTGAATCA
>RGBY01000067.1 GCA_009919445.1 Planctomycetia bacterium | reverse complement strand
ATCTTTTCAGAAGAAGATGTTCGCGGCTATCTCTACGACGACACCATCTGGCAGATTGCCAATGCCCGAGACGTCATGAATGGCAACGTCGTTACGGTGACGCCGGATGATGACCTCAATACGGCACTCGGTAAGTTCACAGCCACCAACGTTGATGAATTGCCGGTGGTGGCTGCGGATGACCGCCAGCACCTGATTGGCATCATTACCCGCAAAGATGTGATTGCAGCCTACAATCTGCGGCGGCTGGAACATGAAAAGATGCGGCGGGCGGCCGGCCTGGAACGTGAGCCGGTCGGGCAGGCCTGAGTAAGCCTTGCTCACCCGCTCGGCGCGGCGATACTGTCGATAGACGCGTGGTTTGAAACAGCCCGGCTGCGTCCACGGCCCCACCCCTCCAAGTGATCTGGAACCTGAAGGATTTTTCGACATGCCCACCATTGCGTTGCTCAACCCGAAAGACCCTGCGGCCGCCCCACAGACCCACTCCTTCGCCGCTGGCAGCCGGCTGTCTGACGTGGCAGAGACGCTGCGTGCTCATGGCGATGGAGGCTTTCAGCCAATTGCGGCGTTGCTGGCGGGCAAACTGGTAGGCCTCGACAGCCCACTGCCGGAGGATGGCGAGCCAACCGTTGAACTGCTGGAGGCGGGGGATCCTCGTGCCCTTCCTGTCATGCGGCACTCGGCTGCCCATGTGATGGCCCGGGCAGTGTTGCGGCTGTTTGATGATGTGGAGCTTGCGTTCGGGCCGACAGTGGGTGACGGCTTTTATTACGACATGCGGGCAAAGCAGCCGATCACCGAGGAAGATCTTCCAAAAATTGAAGCAGAGATGCGGAAGATCATTGCGGCCGATGAGGCTTTCGAGCGAGTTGAGGTCGATCGGGCCAAGGCTGTCGAAATTGTCGGTGACCTGAAGCAGCCCCTAAAGGTTGAGCACATCGAGACAGGCCTTGCTGATCATCCCACCCTTTCGTTCTATCGGCAGGGTGAGTTTGTGGATCTCTGCCGGGGGCCTCACATCCCGAGCCCCGGCTGCATTGGCGGCTTCAAGTTAACGAGCTTGGCAGGTGCCTACTGGAAGGGCGATGCCAACAACGCCCAGCTGCAGCGGCTCTATGGAACGGCCTGGTTTACCCAGGAAGATCTTGATCGTCACCTTGAGGCCCTGGAAGAGGCCCGCAAGCGTGACCATCGGGTGCTGGGGAAGCAGCTTGATCTGTTCACGACCAGTCCATTGGTCGGTTCGGGCCTGGTCCTCTGGATGCCCAAGGGGGCGACGGTTCGCAGTGTGCTTGAAGGATTGATGCGGGAGGAACTTACCGCCCGTGGCTACGAGCCGGTTTACACGCCCCATATCGGCAAGGTCGACCTCTACAAGATCTCGGGCCACTATCCGTATTATGCCGACAGCCAGTTCAAGCCGATCGAGATGCATGAAGATGAGCAGTATCTGCTCAAGCCGATGAACTGCCCCCACCACACCTACGGCCCTAAGATCGACTTTGTGATCAACGACTCCCTGGGCCGCGAGTGGCAGCTGGGCACCGTTCAGCTCGACTATAACCTGCCGAGTGCCGAGCGGTTTGATCTGGAATACATCGGTGCCGATAACGCTCGGCACAAGCCGGTGATGATTCATCGAGCACCGCTGGGCAGCATGGAGCGATTCATTGGTGTCCTTATCGAACACTTTGCCGGAGCCTTCCCGCTCTGGCTGGCCCCCGAGCAGGTGCGGGTGATTCCGGTCAGTGCCAAAAGCGAAGCCTATGCCCGTCAGGTCGAGGCGGCCTTCAAGGCGGCTGGCCTGCGAGTAGGCGTTGATCTGGATGCTGAGAAACTCGGTGCCAAGATTCGCAAAGCTCAGCTTGAGTTGGTGCCCATGATGGTGGTCTGTGGCCCGCGTGACGAAGCCGCGGGCACGGTTAGCCTTCGTGATCGACTCGACGGCGACCTCGGGGCGATGAGTCTTGAGTCAGCGATTGAGCGGCTCCGTGATGAAAATGCCCGGCGGGCCGTGCGGCACAAGCCCAAGCCTCTAGGGCTCGGCGGGACCAAACCGGCTGCCGCTGAGGCGTATTGATGCCCTGCCTGATTTTGTGGTGACCTGATGTCTCGGTTTGTGCTGCTTGAGCATGTTGGTCATCCAGATGATCCAGCCGGTCGGCATTTTGACCTGTTGCTGGAAGAGGCTGCCGCCTGTCGCACCTGGCGGTTGGCTGAGATGCCGGCTGTTGATGGGCCAGCCATTGCTGCCTCACCCCTGCCTGAACACCGACTGATCTGGCTGGACCGGTTGGAAGGCGAGGTCTCGGGAGGCCGCGGGTTTGCCCGCCGGGTTGATACAGGGCAGTATGAGTGGCAGACGGACCAGGCTGCTGAGGAGATCCGCCTTTTCCTGAAGGGGAGTCTGCTCAGCGGTCAGTTGACGATTGTGGACGGCCTCGCCCATCTGCGCTAGAGCAGGTCTGGCTTGAAAACAGGTCTGGCTACTCAGGTACAGGCCAATTCCGTGGTACATTGCAGCCTAGCCTCCATCCTTTCCTCTAGGCCAAGAGTTCGTCCTATGAAGCCTCGTGAAGTCATCGCAATGTGTCGAGAGAAGGAGGTCAAAGCGGTCGACCTCCGGTTCGTTGACTTTCTCGGTACCTGGCAGCATTTCACGATTCCGGTCGCCAAGCTCGAGGAGGAAGTCTTCGAAGATGGCATTGGCTTTGACGGCTCCAGCATCCGTGGCTGGCAGGCGATCAACGAGAGCGACATGCTCTTGGTGCCAGTCCCGGACACTGCTTTTGTCGATCCTTTCACCAGCGTGCCGACCTTGGCCGTGATCTGCATGGTGCAAGATCCGATCACTCGGGAAGACTACTCACGAGACCCTCGCTATGTGGCCCGCAAGGCAGCGACCTACCTTGAGGGCACGGGCATTGCCGACACCTGCTTCATTGGTCCTGAAGCAGAGTTTTTTGTGTTTGATGCCGCTCGCTTTGATCAGACCGCCAATCAGGGCTTCTATGCCATCGATTCAGCAGAGGCTGAGTGGAATCGGGGGCGTGGAGGAGACGGCCACCTTGGCTATCAGGTCCGGCATCGGCAGGGCTATAGCCCGGTGCCACCATCTGATCAGACACTCGATCATGAGGTTGCCTCTGCTGGTCAGTGTGAAATCGACATGCGGTATCAGAGCCTCGTGCGAATGGCTGATCAGATGTGCCTCTACAAGTACATCGTCAGAAATGTTGCCCGTCGCCATGGCCGAACCGCCACCTTTATGCCGAAGCCGATCTACGGCGATAGCGGCTCTGGCATGCATGTGAACCTGTCGCTCTGGAAGGCCGGTCAGCCTCTCTTTGGCGGATCGGGCTATGCAGGCCTGTCTGATCTGGCCCTTCATGCCCTGGGTGGGATCCTCAGGCATGCCCCGGCCCTGTTGGCTCTGACCAATCCCACCACCAACAGTTACAAGCGACTGGTGCCGGGTTTTGAGGCTCCGATCAACCTGGCCTACTCGCAGCGAAATCGCTCGGCTGCTTTTCGAATTCCGATGTATTCCACCAACCCGGTGACCAAGCGAATTGAGTTTCGCTGCCCAGATCCGACCGCCAATCCGTATTTGGCCTTTGCTGCCATTCTCATGGCTGCCATCGATGGGATTCAAAATCATCTTGATCCGGGTGAACCGCTCGATCGTGATATCTATGACATGCCACCAGAAGAACTGGCGAATGTGCAGAAGACGCCGGGTTCACTCGCCGAGGCTATTGATGCCCTTGAGCGAGATCACGACTTTCTATTGCGGGGTGATGTCTTTACCGAGGACGTCATCCGCACCTGGATTCGTTACAAGCGGGAAGCGGCCATCCCTGGCCCGCTCATGCTTGGGCAGACACTTGCGAAGCCGGAGGTTCGCCAGTGTCTGCAGGCCCGCGTCCTGCGGGCGTTGACGCTTCGCGGCCATCCCTGGCCCGCGTCCTGCAGGCAGTAAACGTGGATGGGTGAGCCTGCGGCTTTGGGAACCCAGGCAATGTGGGATGCCGCTGCATGCTGTTCCGGGAATACCATTCCGTTCATGACGGCTGTGCCGATTTCTCCACCAGCGACTCGGCCGTCATGCGTTGTAGCCTGAGGGTTCGCCTCGCTCATCGCTGATCGACGGGGGAAGAGAAATGCGGCAGTTTGTCTGGCTTTTAGGAAGCCTCATTCCAATTTGGAGCATGGCCAGTGTCGTAGGGGCTGAAGAAACACCAGGTTGGCGGCCTAAAAATGGTGTGGTTGCCGAGCCAACCGTGAGTGAAGATCTCACTGCTGACGGTGCTGCATTTGACTGGCGTGATGATCTGTACGGTTCATCTCTTGGTGGCGACAGCGTGAAAGCAACAACAGTATCCCTGATGGGAGGCGAATGGTGCTCATGCCCTACCTGTGAGCACTGTGGGAAGGCAAAGCCAGTTCAGGCAACGTATCCAGTAGGAACCGAGCAGACCGACTTACTCGATCGTCGATCTGCGCCGATCCTATCAGCCGTTCAGAAGCGGCTGCGTCTGGCTGTGCAGCCGAAAACAAGTCGCCGATAGCGGGATCGCGTTTCGAAAACCGTGCTACCAGACGGTGTTGCCACCGTTGACGGCAACAGTCTGACCGGTCACGAAGGCGGCCTCATCACTGGCAAAGTAGGTGGCAGCCCAGCCGACCTCTTCCGGCTTGCCCCAGCGGCCCACGGGGATGCGAGCCAGGTAGGCGTCTTTGTCTTCCTGGGGGTCATTGGCGTGTCGCTCCACGGGGATCCAGCCGGGAGCAATCATGTTGACCGTAATGCCATAGGGAGCCAGTTCATTGGCCATGCTGCGGGACCAGCCGATCTGGCCTCCTTTCGCAGCCACATAAGCGGAAAACGGAGCAACTCCAAGCTGAAAGACTTCGCTGGTGATGTTGATCAGCCGGCCGTGTCGGCGGGCCTTCATGCCCGGTAAGACCCGCCGGGCCAGCAAGTAGGGGCTTTTGACAAAGAAGTCGAGCATCTGCTCATAGAAGTCCCAGTCGTATTCTTCAATCGGATTGAGTGGCTGAGCCGGTGTGGCGTTGAGCACGACAATATCAACTGGTCCCAGTGAGCCTTCGATGGCCGTCACCATCTGGTCGACTGTGGCCTCGTCAGTGACGTCAGCCTGAAAGAGCTCAGCCGTGATGCCAGCCTCACGAAGCTCAGTTCGTGCGGCATCGGCCCGAGCCTTGTTGTTGGCATAGTTGATGGCGACCTTGGCGCCGGCTTGCCCCAGGCAGAGAGCAGTCGCCTTGCCGAGGCCAGTTGATGATCCAGTGACGAGGGCAACGCGGCCAGTGAGCGAAAATCGCGGCATGATACCTAGAGTTTGAGGATGATGGGCATGTCAGCCGAGTGACGGAGCCCACGATTGTGTGAGGTGACTCATGATAGCGGCGATCGCTCCTTGGCGTTTGCTTGATCGTGTTGCATGGATTGCACAGTCGGCAAGCGAGGCAGTCAGGGTCCGCTGCTTCACCCGGTCGAGCACCTGCTCGAACCGTTCTGAGTGGCCCGCTAGCAGCCGGCCATGAACAAACAGGGCGGTGGGGTTGAAGATGTTGACCACCGCGGCAATCGCGATGGCAAGATGTTCTGTGACCGTCTGAATCTCATGCTGAAAGTCGGCCGCCCGCTTCGTCAACAGGGCCTCGGCGTCGGGAAGACCCAGCGGTTGCCCAAGTGACGCTGAGAGCATCCGGACGAGGGCCGCATCGGTGGCGAGGGTTTCGAGGCAGCCGCGGTTGCCGCAGCCGCAGCGCAGGCCGTCTGGATCAACGGTGATATGGCCGATCTCCCCGGCCAGACCGCTATGGCCAGCCAGCAAGCGTCCATTACTCATCACGGCCAGGCCCAGTCCGGCTTCTACATCAAGCAGAGCAAAGTCGTCGAATTCGCGAGCCAAACCATAGAGATGCTCACCCAGGCAGAGTGCATGGCTTTCCTGCACCAACAAGCACTCGCACTGCAGACGGGTGGTCAGGTCACGAGCGGGGTTGTGTTGATCGAGCAGGTGCAGGTTTGGGGAAAAGACAATTTCACCCAGGCGATCATTCACCAAGCCCGGTACGCTGATGCCGATGCCTCGGACCTGCTCAAAGGAATCATCAACGGCCGTTCGAACATGGGCCTCAATGGCATCCAGGAGGGCCGGGTAACTAGCTGGCGTCTGGAAGCGGATCGTGCGGTCTTCCGTGACATGGCCATTGATCCCCGTCGATACCACGGCACAGCGGTCCACGTCGATCACGACACCCAGTACAGTCGCTGACTCCTTGGCGAGCCGAATGAGTTTTCCAGGGCGACCGAAGGCCTGGTCGACGGGATCGGTTTCCTCCACAAAGCCCCGCGTCAGGAGGGATTCAACGGCCTTTGAAACGGTCGGCGCTGTCAGCCCAGAAAGACGCGCAAGTGAGGCCCGTGAGGCGGGCCCATGCTGCTGGAGCACCTCAAATAAACGCCGTTCGTTGATCCGGCGGAGGAGTCCGGCTTCCACGCGATTGCGGCTTGATTGCTGCTGAGTGGTAGTACGCATAAAAAAACTTTACCGAACAGCGCGGTTCTTTGTAAGAGTCGCTTAGAATAATGGATAGTTGTTTGCGGAGGCCTGTTTTTCGATGCATTTATCCGATCAACGAATCACCATTCGAGTCGTCATCTTCCTGTGGCTGGGGGCGAACCTGTCGACAGGCTGGGCGGCGACAGTTGAGTTTTCACGCGACATTCAGCCACTCCTGGCCAAGCGGTGCTTCGCGTGTCACGGCCCCGACACGCAGGAGGCTGGGCTGCGGCTGGACGATCAAACAGTTGCCACAGTGGAACTCGACAGTGGTCAGCGGGCAATCGTGCCGGGTGATCCAGCGGCAAGCGAAATGCTCACCCGTGTTACCTCGACTGATCCTGATCTGCAAATGCCTCCAGAGGGCTCGCGGTTGTCTGATGATGAGGTGAGCCTGCTGCGACAATGGATCACAGAGGGGGCTCAGTGGCAGGAGCACTGGGCCTTTCGGGCCCTCACGCGTCCTGCTGTGCCGCCAGTTTCTGGGGTAACCAATCCTGTTGATGCCTTCATCCAGCAGGGCCTTGCCAGCCGCAACCTTCCTGTGCCGCTTGAGGCTGATCGCCGCACATTGCTGCGTCGGGTGACCTATGACCTGACCGGCCTGCCTCCTTCGGAACAAGAAGTGACAGATTATTTGAGTGATAAGTCCCCTGCTGCCTGGGAACGGGTTGTCGACAGGCTGCTGGCCTCACCGCACTACGGTGAGCAGTGGGGGCGGCACTGGCTTGATCTGGTTCGCTTTGCTGAAACCAATAGTTACGAGCGGGATGGGGCAAAGCCGCACGCCTGGCGATATCGTGACTATGTCATCCGTGCATTTAATGACGACAAGCCCTATGACCAGTTTGTCATTGAACAGCTTGCCGGCGACGAACTGCCTGAGCCGACTGCTGACAGCCTGATTGCCACCGGGTACTACCGGCTCGGCATCTGGGACGACGAGCCGGCTGACAGGCTTCAGCATCGCTATGACCAGCTCGATGACCTTGTTGCCACCACTGGACAGACATTTTTAGGGCTGACCATCAACTGCGCCCGCTGCCACGACCACAAGATCGACCCACTGCCCCAGCGTGACTATTACAGCCTGCTCGCCTTCTTCCAGAACACCACGCCGATGGGCGACCGGCAGATGAACCTCGACTTCATTGAACGGGCTCTGCCGCAGGATGGTCAGACACTCGCCGATGCTCAGAATCAGCTGCGGGAACAGCAACGGCTCTTGGGCGAGGCAGAGGCTGAAGTCCGAGCAATTGAAAAGCGAATCAAGGAACACGGCGAGCAGGCCCGCGATGAACTGACCAAACAGGATCTCAAATCATGGAAAGACAAGATTGCCCAGCTGCGGCGACAGCAGCATGCCATCCCCAAGGCACTCGTCATCAGCGAACATGGTGCAAAGGCTCCAGAAACCCATCTGCTCTATCGCGGCAATCCCCATGCGGAGACCTCCCCTGAGACTCGTGTCGAACCAGCCTTTCCCAGTGTGCTGAAGCCACCCATTCCGCAGATTGTGCCACCGGTCAACGGTCGCTCGACTGGACGACGGCTGGCCCTGGCCAGGTGGATTGCCTCACCGGAAAACCCGCTTACCGCTCGGGTGATTGCCAATCGAATCTGGCAGTATCACTTTGGCCGAGGTCTGGTTCGCAGTTCCAGTAACTTTGGCTTTGCCGGTGATCCGCCAACCCATCCACGGTTACTCGATTGGCTGGCAGCCGAACTGATTGCCAACAACTGGCGGCTCAAAGCCCTGCATAAGGTCATCCTGATGTCGGCGGCATATCGGGCTCGTTCAACGGCCGAGCCCGAGGCCCTTGCTGCCGATCCACTGAACGATGCCCTTTGGCGTTACGACATGAGACGGCTGTCGGCTGAGGAACTTCGTGACACCATTCATGTCGCCAGCGGCGACTTTAACCCCAAGATGTTTGGGCCAGGTATCTATCCGACAATCCCTCAGGCGGTGCTGGCCACACAATCGCGGCCGGGCGCCGGCTGGGGTAACACGCCACCAGCTGAGCAGGCCCGCCGCAGCGTCTACATTCATGTCAAGCGGTCACTGCTTACACCATTGCTGACTGACTTTGATCTTGCCGACACGGACACACCCTGCCCGGTGCGGTTTGTGACGACGCAGCCAACCCAGGCTCTCGGCATGATGAACGGTGAGTTCGTCCAGCAGCAGGCCCGGGTCTTTGCCGAGCGGGTGACGCGGGAAGCCGGCGGTCCCGACGCGGCTGACGTGCGTGCCTGCGTGCGAAGGGCCATTGAAATCGCTCTCGTTCGGCCGGCAACTGCAGAAGAGGTTGCCCAGGGGCTTGCCCTGATCGACAAGTTGGAAACCACCGAGGGCATCAGCCCGGGACGGGCGCTGGAACTCTATTGCCTGCTGCTCTTGAACCTCAATGAGTTTGCCTACCTCGATTAGGCTTCGGAAAGGATGGAAACTGCCACAATGAATTCACAGAGCAACCAGCCTCACGGTAGCTTCTGCGGCCGAACCCGTCGGGAGTTTTTCTGGGAAGCGGGTGCGTCATTTACGGGCCTGGCCCTTTCGGGGCTACTTGACGGCGGCTTCTTTGCCCGCCAGTCCAGGGCTGCAGACGGTGTGACCGCCTACACCAACCCGCTTGCCGCCAAGTCACCGATGTTTGCGCCGAAGGCCAAGCGGGTGATCTTTCTCTTCATGTACGGTGGGCCGAGTCATGTCGACACCTTTGACTACAAGCCCGCGCTCTATCCGCTTGATGGCAAGATCATCAAGGTAAAAACGAAAGGCCGTGGTGGCGAACGCAGCGAGAGCCGGGCGGTTGGCCCCAAGTGGAAATTCAAGCAGTACGGTCAGTGTGGCAAGTGGGTCAGCGACCTTTTCCCGAACATTGGCCAGCATGTTGACGACATCGCCTTCATCCACTCAATGACGGCCGACTCGCCAATTCATGGTTCGGCGATGCTGCAGATGAACTCAGGCAAGATTCTTTCGGGCTCGCCCTGCCTTGGCTCCTGGGTGAACTACGGCCTCGGCAGTGTCAATGAAAACCTGCCCGGCTTCGTGGTGATGCTCGACAAGAAGGGCGGGCCGATTTCAGGGGCAAAGAACTGGTCGAGCGGCTATATGCCGGCCACTTATCAGGCGACGCTGCTGCGGGGTCAGGGAGCTCCGATCCTGAACCTTGCCCCGCCGGACGACATGCCGCTGGCTGCCCAGCGAGCCCTGCTCGATTCGCTACGGGACGCAAACACCGCCCATCTGCTGCCCCGTGGCGACAATTCAGAACTCGCAGCTCGCATCGCCTCGTACGAACTCGCCTGGCGGATGCAGGAGCATGCTCCTGAGGCCGTTGACCTCTCACAAGAAACAGCCGAAACCAAAAAACTGTACGGCCTTGATCGAGACCGTACCGCCCACTTTGGCCGGCAGTGCCTGCTGGCCCGCCGGCTGGCTGAACGGGGTGTGCGATTCATTCAGATCTATTCCGGCGGCGCTCACAACGACGACAACTGGGATGCCCACGGCGACCTGGTAAAGAACCACGAGTTCCATGCCGGCAACACTGATTTGCCCATCGCCGGCCTGCTCACCGACCTGAAGCGGTCAGGCTTACTTGATGAGACCCTCGTGATCTGGGGGGGCGAGTTCGGCCGGCAGCCGACGGCTGAATATGCCCAAGGAACTGGCCGCGACCATAACTCCTACGGCTTCACTATGTGGATGGCTGGCGGTGGGGTAAAGGGGGGCGTCAGCATCGGCGAGACCGACGAACTCGGTGCCGCTGCCATTGCGCCTGGCCCCGGCCATGGCAATGGTGAGAAGGC
The DNA here is from genome assembly GCA_009919445.1 of Planctomycetia bacterium. Taxonomy (GTDB): domain Bacteria; phylum Planctomycetota; class Planctomycetia; order Pirellulales; family UBA1268; genus UBA1268. The sequence goes on along the minus strand of RGBY01000067.1, from coordinate 409 downwards.
CGGCTTTCATGTGAAGAGCCTGCACGCCACGGTGCTGCATCTGCTGGGGCTTGATCCGAATCGGCTCAGCTATTTCTTTGGTGGGCTCGACCAGAAGCTGGTTGGTGTGGAGCACGTTGAACCCATCAGGGAATTGCTCGCGTGACAGCAGATTCATTCGGCGTGGCGGCCGAAAACCGTCGTCGGCCATTTTCCGGTGCTGCCAGGCTGCTGATCTGCCTGCACCCGTTCAGGCCGCATCGGCAGTGGCTGTTGGTCTGGGCAGCTTTTTTCACCAGTGGTGCCCAGGCAGTACCGGTCGCCGCTGCGGACCGGCCAAATGTGCTCCTGATTCTAGTGGATGACCTCAAGCCTGCACTGGGCTGTTATGGCGACAGGTTTGCAAAAACGCCGCACATTGATCGGCTTG
>RGBY01000066.1 GCA_009919445.1 Planctomycetia bacterium | reverse complement strand
GTCGGTTCAAGCAGCACGACGCTCGCCCCTTCCCGTGCCGCCGCGACAGCGGCACAAAAGCCGCCCGGGGTCGCCCCGTAGACAATGACGTCAGCCATCTGAGGCTGTTGGCCGGCCTGCACCTCGCCAGCCAACAAGGAAAACGTAAGCGTGACGACCATCAGGCCGAAAGGCTTCAAACGGTTCATGATAGAGTCTGTTCTCATTGAGGGCTCAATCCGAGGCAGCGTACAGCCACAGTCATACTCATGATACCCGCAACACAAGCCCAGCCATCGGCCGTCTTCAAGTGGTAGTTTCGGTAGCACACTCATCAGGAAGAACAGAAGCATGCAGCCAGACCAACTCGATCAGCGAACACCCTCTGGCCGCAGAATGATCCGCTTACCGTTCCAACTGTTGATGCTGCTGGCCGGCATCACCTTGGTACAGCCAAATGTCACTGCCAACGACAGCACCACCACAAGGCCGCCGCATGTTGTCGTCATTCTTGCTGACGACGCCGGCTGGGGTGATTTTTCATTTATCGGCAACACTAACCTGACAACACCTGCAATCGACTCATTGGCCCGCGATGGTGTCCTGCTGGAGCAGTTTTTTGTTCAGCCCGTCTGCGCTCCTACACGGGCAGAGTTGCTGACTGGCCGCTACCATTCCCGCGGGGGTGTTCGTGGCGTGAGCCGTGGAGAAGAACGCCTCGCCGCCAGCGAGCAGACCATTGCTGATGTCTTTCGGTCGGCTGGCTACGCCACCGGACTCTTCGGCAAGTGGCATAACGGCACCCAGTGGCCGTACCATCCGTTGGCCCGCGGCTTTGATCACTTCTATGGATTTACAGAGGGGCACTGGGGCGACTATTTCGACCCACCCATGCAACGAAACACTGAGTTTGTCACCGGAAGCGGCTACATCACTGACGACATCACCGACAAAGCAATCACCTTTCTCACGCCACGACTCAGCAATCCAAGCGACCAGCCTGCCTTCTGCCTCATCGCCTTCAACACTCCCCATTCGCCGATGTGTGTCCCGGATGCCAACTTTGATCGCTTTGCCAGCCGAGAATTGCACAAACGGGGCCCAACGCCCAGGCAAGAAGACGAGACCTTTTCTCGGGCAGCGTTGGCCATGGTTGAAAACCTTGACCATAACGTCGGCCGTGTCCTGGCGGCCATCGATGCAGCTGATGCCAGCCGCGACACAATCGTTGTCTTCTTTTCTGATAATGGCCCGAACAATGCCCGCTGGTGTGGTGGCATGCGCGGCAAAAAAGGTTCAACAGACGACGGCGGCGTCCGCAGTGTCTGTTGCATTCGGTTTCCAGAGCAGATTACGGCCGGCGGGAGCCTTCCACAGATCACCGGTGCAATCGACCTGCTACCAACACTCGCAGGCCTCGCGGGCATCCCGCACAGCCCACCGCAGCCCCTCGACGGCCTTAATCTTACGCCGCTTCTCGTTCCCTCGGCGGAACACCGCAGCCGGCAGCAAGCCCTCAGCGGTCAGCTTGAGCGCCGTCACATCATCGCAACGTTTCGGGGACGTGTCAGCGTCCGCACCAACCAGCATCGCCTCGATCACGAGGGACGACTCTATGACATGCAGGTCGATCTCGGACAGACGCAAGATCTGACCGCAACGAATCCGGCTGAGGCTGCTCGGCTACAGCAGATCGCAGCGAATTTCCAAAACACTGTTCTTGATGCGGTTCCTAGGGCTGCCGTCGAGCGATTTCCTGTTGGTGCAGTGGGTGCACCGCTCACCGAACTCCCGGCCCGCGACGGTCACGGCGTGGGTGGCGTCGTGCATAGTGGCCAGGCCCCAAACTGCTCATTCTTTACGAATTGGAAAACACTGTCTGATGCCATTATCTGGGATGTCGAGATCCAGACACCGGGCACGTATCTTGCCGAACTCTGGTACACCTGCCCGGCAGCTGCCGTCGGCAGTACGATCGAACTGTCCTGCGGTGACAGCCGAACGACCGCGATGCTAAAGCCATTCTGGGATCCCCCCTTGAACACCACCGACGACCGGGTGCCGCGCAAGGGCGAGAGTTTCGTCAAACCATTTCGGCCACTTTCACTCGGTGAAATTGACCTGCAGACCGGCGCCTGCCAGCTTTGGCTTCAGGCTCTCGATATCCCCGGCGCCTCGGTGGCCGACGTCCGCCGACTCGTCCTCCGCCCCGTTCCTCTACCAGCTCAGTAGAGAATCACATTCACTCAAGAATGGTGGCCGTTTCCTAATTCTTTCAGGGCAAGGGGGGCGGCCCAACCGGCTTGCCAGTAGCCTTTTCCAGCGGAAACTTTGGCTGCCAGAGGGGTGTGTCCTGCCGAAGCCAATCAACCAGACGAGTGGCTAACAACTTGAGCACGCCAGGCTTTTCGGCTGCAAGGTTGCGTGACTCACCGAGATCATCACTCAGGCAGAAGAGTGACCAGGCATCTGTCTCGTAGTCATACCCAATTTTAAACCGCTTGCCAGCCACCTCATCGATCAGCCAGGCACCAGGCTGGGCCCGCGAGTCGAGGTACCCGGGAAAGAGAAACCCGATTGGCCCACGATCGGCATCGCTGCCAGGGGTAAGGATTTCGGCGGCGAACGATTCGCCATCAAGGGGATGCTCAAGTGCCGGAGGCTGCCAACGTCTGCCGGCAATCGCCAGACAGGTTGGGTAGTAGTCAACCGCATGGACCATCCGCTGGCTCACCAGGCCCGCCGGCACCTGCCCCGGCCAACTGGCAATCAACGGGACGCGAACGCCCCCCTCGGTGAACATGCCCTTCTCTCCCCGCAGCGGCAGGTTGTTAGCGTGGGTACCGCCGTTGTCTGAGGTGAACAGGACCAGCGTGTTCGAACGGATTGAGTCGGCCTGGTCGCCATCGCCGTCAGGGTCTTCAAGGGCCGTCACCAGCCGGCCTACCGTTTCATCGACGCCGGCAATGAAGGCCAGATATTCGGCTTGCTGTCGCTGACGAGCCGGGCCTATTCGCTTCCGAGCTGCCGCAACAAGGTCGGGACGCGCCTTCACCGGGCCATGCACTGCATAGGTGTGAAACTGCAAATAAAATGGCCGATCACACCTGGCAAGCTCACCAAGCGTCTCGACCAAGGCATCTCCGGTGGCATCGCTTACATGCTTCGGCGTACCGGCCAGAGACACCGGCAGGCCACGCTGCCTGAGATAGGCTTCGTCATACGGCCTGGCCCAGCGGTCAAAGTCTCCGCCACCGAGCCCCTTGAACACCCATTTCTCGCCTTTCTTCGAAGCGAAGCAGACTGGCTGATGCCCCTGGGAAGACCCACCAATGTTCAGATCAAAGCCTGCCTGCTCAGGCAGGGTCTCGGCACTGGCATGGCCCCCAACATGGTATTTGCCAATGTGAGCGGTGGTGTAACCGTTTTGTTTCAACGCCTCAGCAATGGTCACAGCATTTTTTGAAACGTCTTCATGTTGCTTGGGCCCAGTGAAACGAGCCTGCTGTTTTGAGACTCCACCGCGACCAAAACGGTTGAGATTCCCCACGACGTAGACATCGTTGTTCACCCGCGCAGGATACTGTCCCGTCAGCATGGCCGCCCGCGTGGGCGCACAGTTGGGCTGGGCATAGGCAAACGGAAGACTGACTCCACTGGCTGCCAGCCTCTCAAGGTGAGGAGTCTGGTAGATCGCTTGGCTCGTCCCCTGCGTTGGGCCCTGAGCACTTACGTGATTCCAGCCCAGGTCATCGACCATGAAGATGATGATGTTCGGCTGCGTGGTCGGTGCCGCCAAAACAACTGCGTCGTTTCCGCCTTTCAGCGCCAGCATCAAAAAGAAGACGAGCCAGCCAACTCGGCCGACCGATCGCAATAAACAAGACTGCCACGCTTCCATGGGTATCTCCAGTCGATGGTGCCGCTGAGTCACAGGCAGACTGCCTGACCTTTAACAAATGTCCAAGACCGAGAGAGCCTTACCGCCCCACAGGCAGCCTACCGCTCGCGTGGCCGCCGACCAATTCGCACGGGCAACTCAAGCAGCATCCCGTCTCGGCGAATGGTCACCGTCACCTCTTTTCCGATCGGCAAGCGGGTTAGCATCAGCACCAGCGTCGCTGGACTATCAATCGCCTCATCGCCGAGGGCCTCAATGACGTCGCCTGCCTGAAGCCCGGCTAACGCTGCAGGAGACTGCTCGGCCACCGCCACCACCAGCACCCCACCGCCAGTATGCTCGCGCAGACGGAGGCCAACATGCCCCCGTTCCACATAACCATCCTCCTTGATTGCCTCGCAGATCTCGCGGGCCGTGTTACTGGGAATAGCAAAGCCAATGCCGCGAAAACTTCGCCCAACGATCGCCGTGGTAATTCCCATCACCCGGCCGTGCACGTCAACCAGTGGGCCGCCGGAATTCCCCGGATTGATCGACGCATCCGTCTGCAGAAACTCTTCATATGGATTGCTGGTCACTCCGCGTCGACCGATGCCACTGACAATGCCGTAGGTCAGCGTGCGATCAAGCCCATATGGATTGCCGATCGCCCAGACCATCTCACCAACCTCGATGCCGTCACTATCACCCCAATCGGCAGCCGGCAGATCGTCGGCAGCAATCTGCAGAACAGCCAGATCGGTGGCCGCATCAGCCCCGACCAGCCGCGCTGGAAACCGGCGGTCATCGGCCAGCCGAACTTCAATCGCCTCACTCTGTGCCACAACGTGATAGTTTGTCGCGATGTAACCATCAGCAGAAATGATCAGGCCTGAGCCAACCGACTCATCGATCTGCCCTCCCGGAATGCCGCCATGCAGGGCAACAATCTCATCGACGAGCGTCTTTACACGCCGAACACTCGTCACGTTCACCACGGAGGGGCCAATCACGCGGGCCAGCGTCGTAAAGAGTTTCCCAACCGAGGACAGCTCGGCAACCATGGCCGCATCGCGGATCGCCCGCAATTCTGCCCGGGTCTGGGCATAGCGAATCCGCCCTTCCAGAGACGGCCAGACGATCAGCCCAACTAGGACGACCAGGCCTGCAAACAGCACCACCGTCCGGCGACTTACCCCTGAACTGGTCGCGTTGCTCATGATGTTCCTCCCAGCTTCCCAACCCGACGATCTGCCGCGACAAACCGCACTCGATCAATCGCCGCTTTTGCTGCCCGAGAAAGGGCAATATCACCACCACCGAGGTGATGCTCGTGGACCTCCCGCCATTCACCAGATGCAATCACAATGTCTACCGCCTGCCGTTCATCACTGAGCCTGACCGGCCCAACCGCCAGACCAAGATCGGCCCCCTGTTGCTCCGCAACATGGAGGGCAGCCCGCACCAGAGTATCCGATTCACTCGACAACTCGGGCAGTACAATCCCACCGCGAAACACCGCAGCCGCTGATTGCCGGGCCGCCGCCTGGGCCATGAGCGCAGCAACTCGCCCTCCTGTGCCGGCCTCAACCGTGGCCAGGCTCAGCCGTGCTGTCCTCAGGCTTTGGGTCGCGGCATCTTCAACCTCATCATCTTCTTCGCCATAGACAAGCGGTCCGAGGGCATCTCGAATCACCTGTTCGGTGTCGCTGATTTTCGCGGCACACTCCGAAGCACTCGCTGCCCAGGCTGAGATCCGCAAGGTAATTGTCGCCTCATGGGCTGTGATGCCCACCGTCGGATCGCGGCCCCGCTCGATCAGCCCCGGCAGCATCTCTTCGAGAGCACTCTCACCGGCACCAAAACATTTCAGTCGACGATGCTGGAGCACCCGACTGCCCCCAGCCAGGGTCACCAAGGCTGGGGCAACCGTCTCCTGCCACATCCGCCGCATCTCAGCTGGCACGCCGGGTAACGTGAAAATACGTGCGCCCCGTCCCTGTCCCCACCGTTCCCCGGCAGGCAGGGTCAGATCAATGCCGGGAGCCGTCCCCGTTGGGTTCGGGATCGGCTGACTGCCTTCTGGAAACAATGCCTGCCGACGATTGCTTTCCGGCATGGGCATTCCCCGGCGAGCAAACCGTGCATTGACCTCAGCAAGCGACCGCTCGCAGCAGACCAGAGGCACCCCCGCCACAGCGGCCAGCACGTCCCGCGTCAGGTCATCTGCGGTGGGTCCAAGCCCTCCCGTCGCCAGCACCAGCTGCGTCCTCTGGGCCGCGGTCGCAAAGGCCTCACGGCCCGCATCGAGCGTGTCACAGACCGTCGTGTGATACCCCACCGGAATGCCGAGCAGGCCGAGTTCCCGGGAAAGCCACTGACTATTGGTGTCCAGACGCTGCCCGCTGGTCAATTCATCACCAATGGCGATTACTTCTGCGAGCATCTGGCATCCTTTTCTCGGAGGGCTGCGATATGATCAAAGGAAGGCTGCTGGTTGCCTCTGGCACGACGAGCTGTTCGCCCTGTTTTTCTTAACTCTGTTCTCACCGACGCCAGCGTCCCCGTCAACGCACCCCTACCCAGCCGCCTTCCTTGACGCCCACAAGACTTCCCTCGGCAGCACCGCAGACACCGCCCATGAAAATCGGACTTCTCGGGAATGACAGACAGATCCTCGCAGTGGCAACAGCGGCCAAAGCAGCGGGAGATTCATTGGGCCCCGGAATTGGGATCGCGGATGATCTGCCGCCAGCCCTGAATACCGTCGAGCAATTTCCCGACGAGCAGTGGCAGTTGCTGCTTGAGGCTGACCGTTGTGATGCCGTGCTGGTGGCAATTGCCGACTGGAGCGATGAACGGGCCGAGCAGGTCCGGACGCTGGTGCAGGCGGGCCGGCCACTGTTGCTGAACCATCCGGCCTGCCTGTCGATGCTCTGGGCCTACGAACTCGACATGATCCTGGCTGACACCCAGACAACAGTAGTTCCCTATCTGCCAGCGCGACAGCATCCGCTGGTGGGCACCCTCAAGCAGCTGATCGAAGCGGCGCTGGCTGGCAGTGGTATCTTCGGCGAACTCGAAACACTGCGATTGGAACGCCGCCAGTCAGACCGCTCTCGCGACGCTGTTCTGGCCGCCTTCGCACGTGACGCTGACCTGGTCCGGGTGCTCGTTGGTGAGCCGGCCCGCCTGCAGGCATTAGGGAGCGGTGGCGAGACGGCCTGGCCAACGCTCGCCATCGGTCTGACAGGCCCCAATCAGCTACCCGTTCGCTGGCAGGTCGCCAAAGATCAGCCGCCAGGGCTTACCATCGAACTGATCTGCGGCACTGGAACAATTCGCCTCGATGCACCAGACACCGGCAACTGGCAACTCTGCCACCAGCCGGACGACGGCAGCGAGGAGACCGTTGATCACTCGCAGGCCGCAGAAGGATTTGATCCCGGTCGCGTTATGCTCGACACCCTACGCCAAAGGCTGATCAATGCCCCGACGGATGAGGCTGGTATTCCTCCTGCCAGCTGGGCTGATGCCGCCCGTGGCATTGAAATCGCCGAGACCGTTCCCCGTAGCCTCAAGAAGGGGCGGGCCATTGACCTCCACCAGGAAGAGTTCAGTGAACTCGGCACCTTTCGCGGCACCATGGCCTCGCTGGGCTGCGGCATCATCATGGTCGGGCTCTTCGTGCTTTTTCTGGCAACGCTGATCGGTGGCGTCGCACGAGCCGCGGGCTGGAGCTTCGCCGAGCGGCTAGCCGGCATCTGGCCCTATGCCGTGCTGGCAGCCCTGCTCTTCTTCCTGGCCCTGCAACTCCTCCCCCTCTTGCTGCCCCGCCCACGCGATTCGGCTACCCCAACGGATGACCCACCGGCTGATGGCCCACCGGACGCTGCTTGAACGCAGCAAATGCCCGCCGGAAAAGTCGGCCCAGCCGGCATGTCAGGCCTATTTCTAACGTGTTTGGGCCCTGTTCCTGGCAAGGTGTACGGGCCGCCACAGGGCCGCCAAACCTCCTCCGGCGTGCGGGCCGATCGAACGAGACAGGGAGCCGTCTGGGCTGCCACTGCTGACCGTCTCCTGTTCGGAACTTCCCTTGATGCGTTCACTGCCAGCCCGCCTGCTGCTCTCGCTCAGCCTGGCATCACTGCTACTTGACAGCCCGTCGGCCGCCGAAGATTTGCGGCGTACGGCCATTGTGCGTGCCATTGAATCCTGCCGCGACAGCGTTGTGAACATTCATGGCGAAAAGGTTGTCACCGACGAATCGAGCGATGATGAACGCCGCGTGAACGGCATGGGTACTGGTGTCATCATTGACTGCCGCGGCTATGCCGTAACCAACTTCCATGTTGTCGATGGCGTCCGTGACATCGAAGTGACACTCGCATCTGGACGAACCGTTGCCGCCCGTCTGATCTCACATGATCGCCGCACCGACCTCGCCGTGATCAAAATCGACTCAGCCACACCGTTGCCCGTGATCAACACCGGCACCTCAAGCGATCTGCTTATTGGCGAGACCGTACTGGCCTTGGGCAATGCCTTCGGCTACGAACACACCGTCACCCGGGGCATCATCTCTGCCCTTCATCGCAACGTTGATGTAAACCCCACCCAGCGGTACGAGGACCTGATTCAAACCGATGCCAGCATCAACCCCGGTAACTCTGGTGGCCCCCTGCTCAATATCAACGGCCAGATGATCGGCATCAATGTGGCTGTCAGGGCAGGCGCGCAGGGCATTGGCTTTGCAATCCCTGTGGACAGCGTGCTGAAGATTGTCACCAGCCTGCTTTCGGTCGAACGGGTTGATCACACCTGGCACGGGATCGTCTGCCGAACCTGCGGCACCGGTGCTGTCGTTGAGGCTGTCCATGAGCAAAGCCCTGCCGCCAGCATCGGCGTGCGGGAAGGCGATATCATCCTCCGGGTCGGTGATCAGGCCGTTGCCAGCCAACTCGACATCGAGCGGGCCATGCTCGGCCACAAGGCAGGCGAAGTTGTCGCGGTCACGGTTACCCGCGAGGGGTCAGAAGAGCAACTGCAGCTATCGCTGGCCAAAGCCCGTCGGCAGCTGGCCTCGGCCCCAGAACGTTCCTGGGAGCAGCTTGGGCTGCGAGTCTCCCCAGCGGCCAGTGACATGGTTCGGCAACTCCAGCCCCGCTATCGAGGTGGTCTGCTTGTGCAGGAGGTCCGCTTCGGTAGCCCTGCCAGCAACAAGGGGATTCGTCCGGGAGACATTCTGGTTGGGCTGCATATCTGGGAGACGCTGACGCCCGACAACGTTAGCTTTATCCTCGACCAGATTGAGACCGACCAGATGACATCGGTCAAGTTCTACATTTTACGGGGCCGCGACACTCTCTTCGGCCACATCGCATCGGATACAATCCTGCGGTAGGTCACGGCCGCCACAGCCTGCGGCTTTGATGCTCGACTCAGCGACGTGCCTTGCCGCCTGAGCCTCTCGCCCCGAAAGGAGAACTGTGGAAACTGACTTTGTCAGACGGCTCCTCGCAACGCTTCCGCATGACGACAGGCTTGAGGTGCCTGCTGGTGACGATGCGGCGGTGCTCAGGCCCCCCGGAAATCGCCGGACCGTCGTCACGGTCGACATGCTGACAGAAGGCGTCGACTTTCTCTTGGGCGGCATGTTGGCCCAAGGTGAACCAACCAGCGGCTTTCCGCCACCGGCAACTGCCGAGCAGGTAGGCCGCAAGGCAGTGGCCGTCAGCCTCAGCGACCTCGCTGCCATGGCAGCCCGTCCCGAAGCAATCGTTGTCGCAGTCGCCCTCCCACGCCAGGGTGGCCGGGCCATCGCAGATGAGGTCGCCAAGGGCGTCGCTGAAATGGCGGCTGCTTATGACGTGGCCATCGCTGGTGGAGACACCAATGCCTGGGACGGTCCACTTGTGGTCAGCGTCACCGCCATTGGCAGTGTGAGCCCCGGGCGGGCCTGGCGTCGAGACACCGCTTTGCCCGGCGATCTGCTGGTTTTGACCGGCCCGCTTGGGGGCAGTCTGCTGGGACGCCATCTGGCAGTAACGCCCCGCTGCCGCGAGGCAGAAAAGATCGCCGCTCAGTTTGCCGTGCATGCCGCAATCGACATGAGTGATGGCCTAGCCCTTGATTGCACCCGCCTGCTGACGGCAAGTGGTGTTGGTGGTGTGCTCGATCTGCCAGCTATACCGATTCACCCAGATGCCGTTCGCCTCCATAACCTGAGGCCAGGGGATGGCCGCGGCCCCCTTGCCCACGCGCTTGGTGACGGGGAGGACTTCGAACTGCTCTTGGCAATGCCGCCAGAAGCGGCCGCGGCCTTCGTCAACGCCGACCAGAATCAGCTTCTGGCTGGCACCAGCATGCAGCCGGCTGTCATTGGAACGGTGGTGGCCGAGCCCGGTCTCTATGGTCGCCAGGCAGATGAAACGATCGTGCCACTCGCAGCAGAAGGATTCGACCATGCCTTCGACTGAGCGGCCCGAAAGCCAGTGCGAACTCACGATCAGGAGCCTCGCCGACCTCGACCGCTTTGCAGCCGCCTTGGCTGCCTCGCTTCCGACGACCGCAGTGGTCACCCTGGAAGGTGACTTGGGGGCTGGCAAGACGACCCTCGTTAAGGCTGTCGCTGCGGCTATCGGAATCGATCCGGCAACTGTCACCAGCCCGACCTTTGGCCTCATTCATCTGCACGACACCGCCGACGGCAGCCTGCGGATCGTGCATGCCGACATGTACCGGTTGAGTGATGTCAGCGAACTTCACGAGTTGGGCTGGGAAGATGCCATCGCCGTGGCCCCCGGCTGCCGGTGCTGGGCTTTTGTTGAGTGGCCCCAGCGAATTGGGCCAGCCCTGCCTGCTGAACGGCTCAACATTAGCCTTACCATCACCGGTGAGACCAGCCGTCGCCTGACCCTCACCGGTGCCGGCGACCAATACACTACGATTCCCCAAGCCTTTTTGGAGCGTCCCACATGCGACTGACTTCCAGCAACTCAGCACTCTGCGTCGTCGACATCCAAGAGCGGCTGCTGCCGACCATACCGAATGGGCCAGCAGTGGTTCTCGAGAGCTGCCGTCTGCTTGACGCTGCGGCCTTGTTCCAGGTGCCGGTCCTGGCGACTGAGCAATATCCCAAAGGGCTTGGCAGCACGGTGAAGGCGGTGGCTAAGCGACTGCAGGAAGCGGGGGTCCATGAAAAGCTGTCCTTCAGCTGC
>RGBY01000065.1 GCA_009919445.1 Planctomycetia bacterium | reverse complement strand
GCAGAAGCTCGTTCAGGAAAGGACATCTCTCATGAAAACCCCAGGCTATCTCGGCATCGATGCCGGCACGCAAGGGCTGTCGGTCATCTTCACCAATACGGATCTCACGATTTTGGCCAGTGGTGAGGAAAGCTACGCCATGCTGCCAGGCCTCGAACCCGAGTGCTTCGAGCAGCAGCCAGCCGACTGGGAGGCAGCCCTCACCGCCGCCATGGCTGACCTTCGCCGCAAGCTCACCGCCATGCGAGTCGACATGGACGTGCTCGCCATTGGCATCTCTGGCCAGATGCACGGCGAGGTGCTGACCGACGCCACTGGCGAGCCGGTTGGCCCGGCCCGGCTCTGGTGCGACGGCCGCAACGAGGCCGAAGGGCACGAACTGACCGAGCGGCTGGGGACAAAGTGCCCCAAGCGAATGACGGCCGTTCGCTGGCTCTGGACCATTCGGAACCGGCCGGACCAAGCCGCCCGTACTGCCCACCTGACAACACCAGCCGGCTGGATTGCCCAGCGGCTCACTGGCGACTGGACCCTTGGCATCGGTGATGCCGCCGGCATGTTCCCGATCGACCAGACCACCCTCGACTATGACCAGAGCCTGCTCCGTGATTTTGACGCCCTTGCCAACAACGCTGCCGCCAGCAGCCTGCCCGGCACGGCCCTCCCCAGTCTGATGGAACTGCTGCCAGCCGTACGAAAGGCAGGCGAGGATGGTGGCTCGCTGAATGCTCGTGGAGCCGAACTCCTCGGCCTACCCCAGGGTGTGCCGGTTGCCCCGGCTGAAGGTGACCAGCCGGCAGCGTTGGCCGGCTCCCTGATCGCGGCGCCAGGGCAGGTGTCAATGAGCTTTGGCACCAGCGTTGTGGCCAACTCGGTGGGAGACCGTCGCTTTGAGGGAATTTCCCAGGCGATCGATCACTTCTGTGCCCCCGATGGCCGGCCGATCAACATGGTCTGCCTGCGGAACGGAACAACCGCAATGAACATGGTGGTGGGAATGTTTGGTGGTGACTTCGCGACCATCATGCCGCAGGTGCTCGCAGCTGCCGACGACTGTGGTGGCCTGCTGGCTCTGCCCTTCATGGACGATGAGCCGGGGCTCGGCGTTTCACGAGGGGGTACCGCTCTGGTGGTTGGCCTCAATGACACGGCCGCCACACCCGGCAACGCCGTCAAGGCAATGCTGCTGGCGACGATCTTCAACCTCAAGCTTGGCAGCCAAGAACTCGACCGGCAGGGGTATCCGAGAACTGAAATCATTCTTTCCGGTGGCCTGGTAAAGACTCCCCAGCTGGGACAGCTCGTCGCCGATGCCTTCAACACGCCAGTCACCATCCTGGCCGGTGGCGAAGAGGGAACCGCCTGGGGCGCGGCCCTGCTTGCCAAGTTTCGCGACCAGACCTGCGGCGGCCAGACGACCGACTGGGCTGGCTTTCTGGCTGGCCAGCAGGCAGGAACGCCAACCCAGTTCCGGCCGAGTCCAGCAGCGGTTGCCACACTCGACGCCGTATTTCACCGCTATCAAAGGCTGGTCAGGCTGCACCACCAGCTCGAATCGGTAGCTGATTAACCCGGAACACGTTGCCGGCGACCGGCTGCAACCAACGGCACCGAAGTCGCCTCAAACACTGTTTTTGACCGAAAAAACTTGCTTGAGGTTTCCAGCGAGGGTATAGGCAGATGGATCCGATCTGGTCGTCGATGACGCCAGCGATCCAGCAAAACACCCCCCCGCGAACGGCCCCAGGCAAGGAGAAACCATGCAGTTGGTCCGGCTAAGCTCTGCCAGAAGCCTCGTGCTGGTGGCGCTGATTTCAATGTCGCTCCTCCCGCTGGGGATTCTCGGGGTGGCAATGTACCAGTCCGCCGTAGCTGCCATTCGCCAGGAAGCGTTCGCACGGGTTGGCGTTGCCTCACGGCTGACCGGGAATGCTCTGCGGCAGCACTTTGAGGGTTTGGCGAGTGAACTACGGCTGACCGCCTCATCAGCCCAACTCCGTCAAGCGACCACAGCCCTGGCAAATGGCTACACGACCCTGAGCGTCGAGCCTGACGATGAAGACAGAATTCGCCGTGGACTGGAGAGCTACTACAACACCCTTAAGGCAGAGACCACTGAAGATCCTGCCGACGCATCTGCCCTTGCCCGTGACATTGTTGCGAACTTTGAGAAGGCCGGCCTCGTTCTGCAAGATCGCTATGTGCGGGAAAACCCCAACCTCGCATCGGCAAAATCATTGCTCGATGATGCCGGTGACGGCTCCGACTATTCACTGGCTCACCGCGATCTCCACCCAATCCTCCGCAGCCTGAAGGAGCGCCTCTCACTCGATGACATCCTCTTGGCTGAGCCCACTCACGGCACCATTGTCTACAGCGTGACCAAGGGCAGTGACTTCGCAACAGCTCTCTCGACCGACACGCTCAGTTCAACCGGCCCCGGTAAGGCATGGAGCCTTCTCCAGACTGACGCTCAGCCCAATAAAATTGTTTGCCTCGACTATCTTGCCTATCCACCACTCGGCAACGACCAGGTGTTTACGCTCGCCTGCCCTGTCGTTGATGAGTCCGGGAAGACCGAAGGCATCCTCCTTTTTCTGGCAGGGTTTGACCAAGTCGATGGACTGATTGCGACCCAAAGCCGGGGTGGGCTCCAGCTTGACTATGAGCTTTACGGCAACCGGTCTTGGTCGCGTGACTCCGAAAAGGGCCTCCCCTCCGCAGAGCGTCGGCAGTTCGCGACCGACGATCTCCAGGCTCTTTTTGAAAAATCGACTGCCAATAGCCTTGGGGCCAATGATCTTGGACCCGGCAGCCTGTGTGTTCCGACCGCCATTTCAATCTGCCCGGAGGCTCTCTCCCCTCCAATCGATTGGCTCGTTGTTGCCACAGTCCCAGAAGCCACGGTGGCGGCCTCTACCCTGACCGTCAAACTTTTTGGCCAGACCGTCTTTGGCCTGACCACGCTTGCAATTCTGATTTTCTCATTCGTCATCGCACGGCTGTTAACAATCCGTCATGCCGAGCATGTGCGGCTGGCTGAGATTGTCACCAATGCCTCTGTCAGGCTCCTCCAGACAGATCAGGCTGGCCGGCTTGTCTACATGAATCCTGCAACCCTCCAAGCCTTTGCTGAGCACCCCACCATTGCGGCAACCGAACCACTTGATGGCGAATTCCTTCATGCCGTCTTTGGTCAGCCGGAAGCATCGTTCGCCTTCCTCACTGACCCCAAGCAACTCCCTCGGTCACTGCAATGCACAACTGCCAACGATGTGCTGGAATTCCATGCGTCGGCAATCCATGACCGCCATGGTGAATTTATGGGAGCAGCCGTCACCTGGGAGATCATTACCGACAAGGTACGCCTGGCTGACCGTGAACGATTACTTCACGACGAAGTCGTGGCTTCAAAAGAATCGCTCGAGCGTGCCCAGACCATTTTGAAGGAGGGGGTCGAGGTTCTCTCCAGGGCCTTTTCGTCTGCCTCAAAAGGTGATCTCAGCCACACCATTACCGTGACTGGCGACCAGCAGCTGGTCATGCTGGCTGACAATGCCAACACCATGCTTGCTGATCTCCGCGAACTGATAAGCAAGATTGCTGACGCAGCTGATCAGCACGGCGAGGGCTCTCAGATGATTTCTGATAGTGCAACCAACCTGAGCGAGGGCGCACAGAATCAGGCAGCCAGCATTGAGACCATCTCTGCCTCAATGGAAGAGCTTGCAGGTTCAATCGAATTGGTATCAGGAAACGCTGCCAGCTGCCGCAGCCAGGCGGAGCGAACCACCAAACTGGCATTGGCTGGCAGTCAGGCAGTCGGTGATGTCATCGACTCAATGCGAGCCATTCACAGTTCATCGGACCAGATTCGCGACATCATCACGATCATCAGTGAGATCACGTCCCAGACCAACCTCCTCGCCCTGAATGCGGCCATCGAGGCAGCCCGTGCTGGGACCCATGGCATGGGCTTTGCGGTCGTTGCAGAAGAAGTCCGCAAACTGGCCAATCGCACGAGCGATGCAACCGACAGCATCACCCAGCTGATCAACGAGTCAGCTGCACGAATCCAGAAGGGAGCCTCGCTGTCAGAAATCGTCGGCGGCTCACTCGATTCCATTGTGACCGCCGCCGAGACAACGGCTGAGGAAATCGCCGCCATTGCCTGCTCCAGTGAGTCCCAGGCAGCCAACGCCGCCAAGGTGAAGCAGTCATTGCGAACCGTCACTGACACCATCGAAAACAATGCAGCAGCTGCCGAAGAATTGGCGGCCAGCTCAGAGCAATTAGGCGCCCAGGCCCAAGGGCTGCGGGAGCTGGTTCGCCGATTCCAGTTGTAGCACCAGTCCTCGTGTCAACGAGCACCAGGAGGGGCGTGGGCTATCCTCCGCCGCTTGACCCGCCGCCATCCGGCAGCCTGGCCCTCAGACAGGCTCCGCAGGTTTTGAGCACCCATTTCGTCTGTGGCTTGCTCCCTTTCAGGGATGCTTGCTTCGCAGGCTAAAAAGCGATACGAAAGACATTGAGTTTTGTCACCAGCAGAAGCATGCATGGCCAGCTACACCCATCTCAATTTTCCGACGTGGTCCTCCCGAGCTGAACTTGTCGATAATGTTCGGGAAATCCTGCCCGCGGATCTTCTCACCGACTATCCGGCTGAGGCCCTCAGCCATCCTGGCTATGTCTTTCGTGATGGGCCCGATGATCTTCCGCACTCATTTATTATCGCCGATGACTCTCGTCGCTGGTGGAGCATCCTCTGGACAGGCGAACGGGTTCAGGCCGACAACCTCCTTGATGTGGCCATCGACATCTGGCAGTCACGCATGCAGTCGATCTGCTAGTTGGTTTCGGCAGGCAGCCACCGAGCAGATCTCAGTGGGCCGCTGCCATTGAAAAAACATTCAGCACGACGACTCCTGCCAGAATCAGACCCATGCCAATAATCGCTGGCAGATCGAGACTCTGTCCGTAGGCCAGCCAGCCGATCGTGGCGATAAGCACCAGGCCCACTCCAGACCAAACGGCATAGGCGACTCCAACCGGAATGGTCTGGAGCGTCAGTGAGAGGAGGTAAAAGGAGAGCCCATAGCCAACGACCACTGCTAGCACAGGAAGTGGCTTTGTGAAGCCGTGTGAAGCTTTCAGAAAACTAGTGCCGACCACTTCAGCAACGATGGCTGCGGCAAGGGTAAGCCAGGGTTTCATTACAACCGCTTTCGACAAAAGTTTGTATGACGGCGTGCCACTACCGCTTGAGCAAAGCCCGCGTCGCACGAAGTTCCTGGGCAATGCCAGCGGTCACGTCGCCGGCGTTGACTCCTGGCAGTACCGGCCAGGTATAGGTTTCCACCTCAAGGTGTGGCTGGTAGGCAAGTTTCCCAATCGCGTCCAAGGCCCGCACCAGTTCGGCCCGGGTGGTGCCCAGCGGCCCCAACCGCTCGGCATCGACCGGCACATGATAGTGGACCCGCCATTTCTCGGCGGTCTGCCATTCGGCCGGTGGCGCAAGGGCCAGCTGTTCCGTAAGGTCAACCGTCCTGAGAAGCCGGCCGTCGGCCTGGCGGGCAAAGGCCTGATGCAGGTAACGACCTTCCGCAAAACTTGCGAGCGCCCGGCGGGCATCGAGATCAGCTGGCTGATCAAGTTCGACGGCACAGCTGATCTGCACCTTGTTGATGCGAATGCCGGCGGCGTCGAGCTGACCGACTGCTGCAGCTGCATCTTCAAACTCAACTGCCTGATGGCAGACGTCGTAGCAGACCCCCAGATGGTTTCGGGCCTCCGGCTCACAGCCCGCCGTTGCTGCCGCCTGCCAGAGCCGGTTGAAAAAGGCAATCGTTTCAGCTGTTGTCTCAAGCAGACAGAAGGGCTCGGGCTCAATTGCCAGCCGAATGGTCTGGCCAGTTTCCTGCTGCAACTGATTGAGGTCTTGGGCCAAAGCCAGCAGCTGCGCGATTGCTTTGTCGAGGAAGCCTGCCGGTTGCTCGGCCTGCTTAAAGCCGAGAGGAAGCGTCGAGAGACTGCCGTCCGCGCCAGCGGCAAGGACGCCAGCCAGGATCCGGCTACAGGCCCGGGTGTAGTCGAGCCGGCGGACATCAGACCAGTCGGGCAGATAGACCTGCTCTTTCACCCGCTCAGAATGAAAGTCGCCGAAGGGAAAGGCATTGAGGGTCTGGCAGCTAAAGCGGTGTTCCGCCAACCAGCCCCGCAACTGCTCAATGGCCGCTGGCTGAGCCGCACCAGCGGCTGTGGCTGCCGCAGGAAGCCAGAGGCCAACGGCAATCTCAAAGCCACACTGCTCGCGAACCGCCGCTGCCTGCTCAGCCAACATTCGGCCGACGTCTTCCAGGGAGCGGCAGGGATGGACATTGGTGCAATAACCAAGGACAGGGAGCGTCATGCCATTCATCGATGGTTCCGTTCTTCCGTCATCCCAAGAGGATTCTGCTACTGTTTGCCCGCAATGGTTTGTTCTTTCTGACTGACAGCCAACGGCGCCGAAAGAGATGCCGGTGTCTGTGGAGCCGAGCCCTCCTGAAAATCAATCGAAGTGTTCATCCGTCGGATCAAAGGCGGGCACTGGGATATTGACAATCCGTAAATTCCCAACCGCGCGATGCCGACAGCCGGGCTTGATCAGCACGCTTGTCAGCGGTCTCAGCGGCACGATGTCACCGTCGAGTTCCATGTGCCCTTCGCCCTCGAGCACGAGATAGATCTCGGTTAGTTTTTGGTGGTAATGGGCTCGGCTATCTGACGAAATATCGACCATGTGCAGCGTGGCAACCGGATTATCAGCTGCAACAAAAGCCCGGCGAGTCTGGCCGCACGGGCAGGCTACCGCTGAGATTTCATCGAGCTGGGCGACTCGGTAGCCCTTTTGATTGTCCTGCGTATCTGGCATGGAACCGGTGTCCTTTCCTCGTCAGGGGTCAGCTTATCGACCCTAGCTTATCGGCCCGCTGCCGCAGTCACCTCGAGCATTCGCTCAAGTGCCACCACCGACCAGCGGGCTGTTTCTTCATCGACCCTGATGACGTTCACCGGCCGACCGGCTTCCAGATGCTCAAGGCTCCAGCAGAGATGGGCCAGATCAATCCGGTACATCGTCGCGCACATGCAGACTGTTGGTGAGAGAAATTTTATCGTCTGATCGGCGTGTTCCTGCTCAAGTCGCTTGACCAAATGGAGTTCGGTGCCGATTGCCCAGACGGTGCCCGGGGCAGCCGCCTCGACCTGCTTGATGATATAGCTCGTTGAACCGGCGAGGTCAGCTTTATCAACGACCTCCATCGAACACTCGGGATGGACCAGCACCTTCACTCCCGGCAGGTTTTTCCGCATCGCATCGACATGCTCGGGACGAAACATGGCGTGCACGCTGCAATGCCCCTGCCAGAGAATCACCCGGCTCTGCTCGAGTGTAACGGCGTCATTCCCACCCAGCCGCGGCTCGTGTGGGTTCCAGACACACATCTGCTCAAGTGGCACGCCCATCTCTCGAGCGGTGTTTCGGCCAAGGTGTTGATCGGGAAAGAAAAGCACCCGTTTGGTCTTGGCAAAGGCCCATTCAAGGACCGCTCGGGCATTGCTTGATGTGCAGACAATACCACCATGACGCCCGCAGAACGCCTTAAGGCTGGCGGCTGAGTTGATGTAGGTGACGGGGGTGATCTCGTGGGTGTCAATCACTTCACCGAGATCGGCCCAGGCATCCTCAACCTGCTCAATGGCTGCCATGTCGGCCATTGAGCAGCCGGCTGCCAGATCAGGAAGCACGACCGTCACGCGGCGGCCATCACGGCTGGCCACCTGCTCTGGCCGATTGACGAGGATGTCGGCCGTTTCGGCCATGAAATGCACGCCACAAAAGGCAATGGCCTCACAGTCGGCCCGCTCCGCCGCCATTTTCGAAAGCTGGTAGCTATCACCCCGCAGGTCGGCGTGAGCAATGACGCCATCCTGCTGGTAGTGATGGCCAAGGATAAGCAGCCGCGGGCCAAGGCGGTGGCGGACCGCCTCAATTCGGGCCTCCAGTTGGGCAGCATCAAGTTGTCGATAGGCAGCCAGCGGGCTGGCAAGAGCCGGCTCACCGGCAGTCGTTTCCACGGTACTCATGCCTCTATTATAGGGATCAGACAGGGTCCCTGTGCGACGACCGCTACGGGGTTTATACTGCCGGCTGCCCGCGGCAACCCGCGTGGTGGCGATCGTCAGGCTGACGGTCGCCCAAACTGGCTCCCATTCACCGTTCATTTAAGAAGGCTGGCAGACGTCCATGGCGAAGAAGATCGCGAAAAAAGTGGCAAAAAAGAAAACCACCAAGACTGCCAAGAAGACCCCCGCAACGACAAAGAAGGCTGTCAAAAAGGTTGCGAAAAAGACCGTCAAGAAAGTTGCCAAGAAAAAAGCGGCATCTCCTGAAAAGCCGGCCAAGAAGGCGGTGAAAAAGGCGGCCAAGCGAGCCACCCGCAAGAAGGTGGTCAAGGAAGTACGGCTTAAAGCCTACTGGGGCGTCTTCAACTCGGGCCTCAAACGGTTGGCGATGTTTGAATATGCCGACAAGCGGGCTGCTGAGAAGAAGGCCAAAGAGCTCTCAGGTGGTTCAAAGGGCGTTCACTTTATTCAGCTGGTGAAAGAGCCCATCACGGAATAGCAAGCCCGCAGACTTCCACAGGCGAGTCGAGGGTAGGCAACCCGTGCTGATCCCCCAGTTTCCACTGGGGGTTTTCTGTTCTCTGGCATTCGTGACTGCTACGATGAACTGAAAGGACTTTATCTCCGCAACGCTGGGAGGCTCTGATGCTGACGGAATCGGCTGCCAAGGCAAACGGCTGGCTGTCGTCGTGGTGGGCCTCCATCCTCTTCGCTGCCACCCTGCTGTCTCTGCCGGCGGATGCAGCCCCGCTTGTGCCTCAGCGGCCGGTGCCATCTGCCGATGTACCGCATCTGATTGAACAACTCGGCAGCAGCGATTTCACTACCCGCGAGGCGGCGACACGGCAGCTGCATGCAAAAGGCGACGCTGTTGTTGATTCCCTGCTCGAAGCCGCCCATCAACAGGACGACCTCGAAGTTGCGTTACGGGCCCGCTGGCTACTTGAGGGCATCCCGCTGGTCCGGCCGACCGATCCGGCACAGGTCGGTGAACTGCTGGATGGATTTGCTCAACGTTCGGCCAAAGGCCAATTCAAGGCCCTGACCCAGTTGATTCGCCTGGAACACAATGCCGGCGTCGAACCGCTGGCACGGCTCGCGCGGGTTTCCCCATCGACCGGCCTCGCTCAACTTGCGGCAGACGTCCTTGTGCAGGAATGGCAGCCTAATAATCCCCATTGGCCTTCTCTGGCTGATGCAATTCTGTCTGGCGTCGGATCAAGCAAGCGGCCTGCCGCCTGTGTGCTCCGAGCACTGGCCGGCTTTTCAGAAGCGGCCGACAATCCAGCAACGCCGCCTGCTGAAAGTCTGGCTGCGCTTGACCGACTTGAGACCGCAGTCAACGCGGTACTGAAAGAAACAGACTCGCTGAGCGACGACGGCCCACCCGGCAATCTTTTTACCAATGAGTCATCGCTTCGACTCAGCCGGGAGGTCACCCCCTGGCTCCTACTGAAATGCCTCACCCATGCTGCGGTGCAGGCCGGTCAAGAGGCCAGAGGCATTACCTATGCCAACCAGCTTTTTGATCGCGGCTATCCCTGGGAAGGCAATACTGATGACGCCAAGGCAAACCTGCTGTTCTGGGCGGCTGACATCGGGGTCGCCGCAATCATCAACCACCTGCCGAAAGATGTCACCGAAGGACCGGAGGTTCAACCGCTCACCCTCTACGCAGCCGCCTGGTGTGAACGACAACAAGGCAATCAGCAGCGGGCAGCAAAGCTTGCCGATCAGGCACACGCCTTGGCAGCCGATGACCTCGTAACGCAGCTGACCCTGGCAACTCAGCTCCGGCATTGGGGCATTTTCGACTGGACAGAGCGAGAATTCACCCGGGTCCTTTCAGCTGAAACGCTCCGGCAGGAAGCAGGCGTTCAGCTTGCCATTCTGTGGATAGAGTTTCTCAATGACCAGGAACACTTTGCCGCTGCAGCCGATGCCACCCAGGCCTTGCTAGCGAGTGAGTCAGGCCGGGCGCAGCAGCTGAACAGGCTCAAGCACCTCGGCTATTCACCCGAAGCACTGGCTGCACGCGGCCACTATTTTCGCTCCCGAGCGGCCCACGCAGCGGGTGATTTTCTCGCCGAAAGGCAGGCACTGAAGGCCGCTCTGTCTGTCTTCAGTGCTGAGCTTGATACCTTGATCGCCTACTACCACCTACCCGACCTCACTCCTGACGAGCAGGTCTGGATCCGCGATCAGATCACCAAGGCAGCGGCATCGCTTCAACAACGAATTGCTGCCGAACCCGAGAACCCAAATCCGCTCAACGAATACGCCTGGCTGGTGGCCAACACAGAGGGGGATCTTGCTCAGGCGACCCGCTATTCGAAGCGTTCACTCACACTCGCCTTTGATTCAGCGAGTTACCTCGACACGCTGGCCCACTGCTACGCGGCAGCAGGAGAGCCGCTGGAGGCCGTCCGCTGCCAACTTGTGGCCCGTCGCCATGAGCCGGGCAGCCTGACGATTGAGAAAAACCTTCAGAAGTTTCTCGCCCTCACTGAGCAGCCGTAGCCCGACCAACCGCCCGTCTCAGCAGAAGCACTACTCCCGATAGAGTGGCAGATACCGGTAGGCGTTTTGCAAGCAGAGCGTGGCGATCACGGTTGTTTGCAAGCGGTCTTCGCCACCAGCAAACAGGGAGGGATCCCAACTGCCGGCATTCTCTCCGTCATGTTCTTGTGTCCGCGTTAGAAACGAGACCACCTTAGCCTGCCAGAGATCAAACTGATCTCCTTCCAGATTGTGCAGCACGCTACCGGCATAAAGCAGATAGTCAACCGGCTGCGCAAACGACAAGGCATCGGCCTCGGGGCAGATCTCGGCCAGATATGCTGCCCCGGCCAGCTGATCGGCTGAATCAGCTGCCTGCCCGGCATACTGCCAGACAAGCAGGGCGGCAGCCGTGGCCGTTGGGTCAATGGCAGCATCAGCGGTCAGCGGGTATTGCGATAATGGCGCTGTCTCCGGGCCCCGTCCCATCTGCGTGAAATAGTTTTCGGCCCG
>RGBY01000064.1 GCA_009919445.1 Planctomycetia bacterium | reverse complement strand
GTTGTCGAAGGTGACCACCAGCGGGATCTCCTCACCGATCAACGTGGCAACAGACGGCCCGTTGATCACGGCAGCCGGCACGGCGTCGAGCGCATAGCGGCGCTCGAGTTGCTCAGCACGCAGACGGTGTCGGCGACCGTAGCGTGGTGGTCCGGCGGCAACCCGCTGGTCTGGCCATACTCGTGTCGAAAAACCGCTTCGCCACTGCCCCGCCATGCTTATCTCCAACCCATGTGTAACAGCTGTCACCTACTAAAAGTGCCATTACTGACCGGCCTCTGTAGGCCGCAATTCTCAAGTGTGGCCCAGAAATCAGTCCACAAAGTCTGCGCAGACGGCAGACTTTAGCCCCTCAAGCATACCCCCGTGTTTTTCCCAAGGCACGAAATCCGTCTTGTTTTTCGGCATCTCTGTATCTCGAGGACGGATTACTGCGATTAGTCAAAGTTTTGCTGATTTAAGAGCTGTGAGGCTGCCGAAAGCAACGAATATGAAGGCAAATCCGGCTGGATGTGCCCGTACAAGAAAAATATTTGAGGCCGAAGGTGCTGATACCGCGACCAATGAAATGCGTCTGGCAGGCAGCTGGGCTGTGTCTTGTCCTGTTCGCTACCGTGGCAGCACCAGCGGGCGAATCGTGGGCAGATCCTGAATTTCTGTCGGCAGCCGACTGCGACTGCTGCCCCGACTGGCAGCGGTACGCGATTTTCGATGTGCTGTTTTTGCAACGGGATAACGCGACGAACGGAGCGGTGATCGCTCTCCAGGATGTTGGCGGCCAATTACAGCCGCTGTTCACCACTCAGTCTCTTCAGGCGGCGACGGCACCCGGAGTAAGGCTGTTTTATGGGGAACTCGGCCCAGATGATATTGGCTGGGAAGTGGGCTATGTCGGGGTTTACGGGATGTTCGGCTCTGCCGACCGGACGGGGCCTGACAACCTCTCCGTACCGGGAAATCTGGGCCAGACAGTGACCGGCTGGTCAAGTGCCGATGAAATTCGCCCCACCTATGCCTCGAGCCTGAACATGGCCGAGTTCAATCTGTTTACGTATTGCTGTGAGACTGAGTGCCCAGAGGAGACCATTCTCTGGTCGCACCTGAACTGCGGACGATCATGTGTCTGCACGAACTGGCTGTTCGGCTTGCGGTGGGCTGGTCTCGATGAACAGGCCGACCTCAATGTTCGCTGCTGTGACGGCGATCCCTTTACCGCCTACTCCGTGCGGACAAGTTCGCAGTTTATTGGCCCCCAAGTCGGGGTTCGCAGTCGCCGCCAGTGGGACAACTGGGCGATTGAGGGCTGGGCCAAGGCGATGCTGGCCGGCACGATCCTGAGTTCCTCCGCCGATCCCATCACCTCGTCGTTAGCACCGGGTGTGATCTTTCGGGAAAGTCGCAACCTCAGCCGGGGTGGCGTGGGCTTTATCGGCGACCTCAATCTGTCGCTCGTCCGCCGGCTGACTGAAACCTGGTGGCTGCGGGCTGGGTACAACCTCATCTGGCTCTCCGGTGCAGCCCTGGCTCCGGATCAATGGGACTTCACCGACACACCGACGAGTGGCACAACGCTGGTGGGTGGCGGCGGTCTGTTCCTCCACGGTGCCAATCTCGGTATCGAAGCCCGCTGGTAGCCAGCAGGCTTTCCGGCCCATCATGTCGTCCGCTTGATGCCAGTGAGGGCAAACGGGTGCCGGCACATGGTGGCCTTACTCCTTGAGATCAAAGAGTCGTCTCAGGGCATCGAGGAGTCCGTGGGGTGGCCCAGCATGGCTTTCACTCCGGAGGGAGGCCATCGGTGGGTGGAGCATCTTGGCCGCGTAGCGGTCGAACGCCCGACGAATTTCATCGCGGGCAGCATCATCGAGATCTGGAAGTTTGCGAAACAGCCGATCGAGTTCAGCCTCACCAGTTTCATTCCAGCCGGCCCGCAGTTGCTCGATGACCGGCACCGTTGAGCGGTGGTGGAGATCACCCATGAAGCGGCGGGTCTCTTCGTCGACAATCGTCAGGGCGGCAGGCATTTCGCGTTGCCGCCGCTGCCGGTTGGCTTCGCAGGCCTGACCGAGATCGTCAACCGAATAGAGCCAGACCCCAGCCTGCTTGCCGATACGCGGGTCGAAATCTCGCGGCACGGCCAGATCGAGCACCACTAGTGGTCGCCCCTGCCGCTGTGGCTCAATCGCCAGAAATGCCTCGAGTGTGACCACGGGCTCAGTCGCCCCAGTGGTACTAACAATCAGATCAGCAGCGATCAGTTCCGTCGCCAAGTCTTTGTAGGGTCGTGCGGTACCGCCAAGTCGTTGGGCCAGTTGTTCAGCTCGTCCTGCCGTTCGATTGACCACATGCACATCACGGGCTCCGGCATCGCGGAGGTAGCGAAGTGTCTCAGCGGCCATCTTGCCAGCACCGATAAGGAGCACCCGCTTGTCGTCAAACCGCTCAAACACACCAGAAGCGAAATCGGCGACGGCCACGCTGGGGATCGAGAGTCGCTCTCGGCCGACTGCCGTTTCACTGGCCACCCGCTTGGCTGCCCGCAGGGCCGCCTGAAAAAGTTCGCCGGTTAGCGGACCGGTTGTGCCGCTCTGCTGGGCAATCTGCCAGGCCTGTTTCACCTGAGCCACAATCTGTGGTTCACCCAGCACCATGCTGTCGAGTCCGGCGGCAACACAGAACAGATGCTTGACCGCAGCCGGCCCCTGGTCACCACCCAGTACCTGACCGGCGCTGGTCGGATCGACTCCGCGGCATTCAGCCAGAAACAACGCCAGTTCATCGGGTGGCGGTGGCCCCTGTTGCTGCTCGGCAGCTGCGTAGAGTTCCACCCGGTTGCAGGTTGAAAGGAGCACCGCTTCGCTCCCCGGAAACTGCCTGCGAAAGCGAGCCAGGGCTTCTGCTGCCTGGTCAGCCGAGAAGGCAAGCCGCTCGCGAAGTTCAATGGGAACGGTCCGGTGGCTGCCGCCGACAAAGGTCAGGCTCATGCGTCACCTCGCCGCGCGGGGATGACCAGCCGTGAACTGGAGGACTGGGGTGGCATGCCATGCCGCGTCTTTCCGAAGACGCCCCAGAGAATGGACGCCGTCAGCAGGCAGAGGCTTATCAGTGATAAGACGGCAGTGATGCGACGGCCACTGGCCTGTCGGACAACAGCCCGCGAGATGATCGCTGCGGCAATCAGCCAGACCACGAGCATGCCCATTCGCAGCACAACGGGGTCGTTCCACGGCACCGTCTCCAGCAGACCTCGTTGCCGGTTGACGGCATTGAGCACCATGCCAGAGAGGAAGCCACTGCCGCCGGTCCATGCCGCGATGATTGCCATCCGCGACGACCACAGCGAGAGTTTTTCGAGGCTGGGCATCCGGAAGCCCTGGAGCGGCGCCTGCTTACGGGCCAGTCGTCCAGCCTGGATCAACCACATGCTGCCCGCCAGACCTCCCAGCACAATGGCCACACTCATGGCGAGGTTGAAACTGCCATGGATGATGCCCCAGATCTGGGTGGCCGGGCTTTGCGGAAACGGTTCACGGCTGGAGAGCTCTGCCGCTCCAATCAGGCCGAGCACCACAGGCAGCACGAACAGGCCCACCGGCGTCCGGGGATTGGCTAGGGTCATCCAAAGGGAGCCGGCGGCCAGCATCCAGGCAGCCAGCAAATACCAGTCGAAGGCACTGGAAAGAGGCAAAGCTGTGACCGTTGCTGCCCGCCAGACCAAGTAGAGCGTTTGGGCCAGCAGCCCGGCGGTCACAAAGCCCACCATGGTCGCGCCCCGCACGCCCGAGCGAAACCAGAGCCGGGTGACTTCAAAGGCCAGGGCCACACCATAGCTGGCGGCGAAGCAGACAACAGAGATGCGGGAGACGAAATCAGCCATGAACCACACCGGACCAGAAGAACCACGGCAGTGAACCGTACCGTTGGACGAACCCCTCAAGTGTAGCCCGAGATTGGCCGATCACGACCCGGCAGCAGCCGGAAAAACGGCCTATACTTAGGATGATGCCGTCCCCTTCGCCTCCCACCGATGATGCCTCGCAGCTGCCTGCTTCTGCAGGCGGTACGGTTCAACAGTCCCTGTTTATGCGGGCCTGCCGCCGCGAGCCGGTCCCCCGTCCGCCGGTCTGGCTGATGCGGCAGGCAGGCCGCTACCTCCCTGAGTACCAGGCGGTGCGGAGCCGGGTTAGTTTTCTCGAACTCTGCAAATCACCAGAACTCTCAGCTGAGGTGATGCTGGCAACGGTCGATCGTCTGGGTGTCGATGCGGCAATCATCTTCAGTGACCTGCTGCCGATTCTTGAGCCGATGGGGCTTGAACTTGAGTTCACCGAAGGAACCGGTCCGGTGATCCATAACCCACTTCGTGGGCCGGATGATCTCGCGCGGTTTCTGGAACTTGAAGATGTCAGCCCCCTCGACTTTGTTTACGAGACGGTGCGGGCAACTCGGGCCGGCCTGTCGGCTGATCTGCCGGTGATCGGCTTTGCGGGAGCACCCTTTACGCTGGCTGGCTATGCCATTGAAGGCGGGGGGAGTCGTACCTGGCTGCATACCAAACGGATGATGCTGACTGAGCCGGCGGCCTGGCATGAACTGATGGGCCGACTAGCCCGCACGGTGATTCGTTACCTGTTGGCTCAGTTTGATGCCGGTGCAAACGCGGTGCAGGTCTTTGATAGTTGGGTCGGCTGTCTCGGACCGGAACACTACCGTGAGTTCGTGTTGCCACACAGCCGAACAGTTCTCGAGGCAGTTGCTGCGCGTGGTCCGGTTATTCATTTTGCAGCCGGGAACCCCGCCCTCTTGCCGCTGGCCGCTGCAGCCGGCGGCTCGGTGCTCGGTATTGACTGGCGGATTGACCTCGATGAGGCCTGGCGGCAGGTCGGGTATGATCGGGCCGTGCAGGGCAATCTTGACCCAGCTGTGCTTCATACCACACCAGATGTGGTCCGGCAGCAGACAGAGAAGGTGCTTGCCCAGGCCGCCGGCCGGCCCGGCCACATTATGAACCTGGGCCATGGCATTCTGCCTCAGACGCCGGTCGAAAATGTGCTGGAACTGATTGCGACCGTGAAGGCAGCAGGCTGACGACGAGGCAGGCAGCATTGCAGGGTTTGGCGGCCAACGATTTTTTGCCGCGAAGTCCGGAGTGAAATCGGGTACAACTGTGGATTGGCTTGCGCGGTGTCAGGTTGTGGCACCGGTGCGGCGACTCTCGTTATTCCATTCATTCCTTCGCCCCCGTTCAGCATAATTTCGTATGGCAACACTGGAGAAACGTCTTTTTCATCTCTTCCATGCTCGGGATCGCAAGCGGGCGCGACAGCTTGTTCCTGACAAGGTGATCTGCCCACGGGTGGGTCAGGTGCAGGCCACCTTGGCCGACACAGATGGCACCAACCACGAGGTCCTGCTCGAGCTTTCGGCAAACCGTCGGGGTGGCATGATTCTGGAAAGCCGGTGCACCAGTCCTGATGGTCGGGCCGGCAAGCCCTGTGCGTTGGTGGCAGCGGTGCTCTTGGAGGTCGATCGCCGGGGTCTCCTGGCCGGGATTGCCGACCAGACACCCGTGACGCTCGATGTGGTGGCCGATGATACGGAGGAAGAAGCGGCCTTGGTTGTGCCGCCGCGAGTAGCTTCGAGTCCGCCGCCGGCGGCAAGCGATCCTCGCTCCATCAAAACGGTCTCGCGGCATGGCGGTGCCCGGCTGAACAGTCCGGCTGGCCCCGAGGCTTCGGTGCGGCGAAATGGTCGGCAGCCGGCCTGGGCAACCGAACTGGAAACCCGACGCCGACTCGTCGAGCCTGCGGTCAGGTCGACTGGTGTGGGGCTCACGAGCCTACGGAAGACGACCGGCACGCTGATGTTTCTGCTCGACGTCACCGCTGTTGACCGGCAGGTAGTTGTCGTCGAACCCTGCCGCATGCCGATTGATGAAATTGGTCAGCCCTGTGGCCGACCCAAACCGATCATCATTGGGCCGCAGGCCGTGTCGTTTGATCAGTTCGATGCCGATGAGCGGCGGGTGCTAGCGGCCTTGGCCGGCACTGCCGCTGATGAAACCCATCATGGTGGTGTGTCCCTCGAACATCGCACGATGGCGCGGTTCATCCTCAGCCGCCAGTCAGCGGCCCACGACCTCGCCATGCTCTGTGGAGAAGGGCGGCTTTTGTTGCAGCCTGAACCGAGGCGGGCTCCGGAAACAGTGGTGCCGCTGATCTGGGACGCGGCCCGCCCCTGGGAATTTGCCCTGCTGGTTGAGCCCGAGGACGACACCGGGCTGGCAGCCTGTCTGGAAGATGACCTGATTACCGATGAGCGGAAGCGGAAACTGCCGCGTCCCAAAAAGGCCAGCCTCAGTGGCATGCTGGTGCGGGGAAGCGAACGAAAGTCGTTGCAGACCCCCCGGCTGATCCTGCGGGCCGGCTTTGTTGTCATGGGGGATCGGCTGGCTCGGCTTGCGGTCAACCCAACCGGTGAAGAAGACCGGGTTGAACTGGCCGAGGGCGATGATCCCTCTGGCCTGCGGGGCTGGATGGAGCAGTTTGATCGGCGTGGCCCGATTGAACTGGCCGGTGCTCAGATAGATGGCCTGATTGAACGCTTGGCGGGCCTGGCCGATTTGCCTCGGCTGGAACTTCCTGGGTGGACGGGCTGGCAGATTGAGTCGGGGCGACCGCAGCCCCGGCTTGTTCTTGACGATGCGGCGAGCACGGCGAGTGAAGAAGATCTGGTTGATCCTGAGGCGACGGTCGGTCAGCCCCGGCGGCGGTCGCGGCGGAGCCGTCCCAAGGTCAACCTCGGTGGGACGATCTGGTTTGACTATGGCGGCATCATGATCGCTGCAGACGACCCTGCAGGGGGTGCTGCCGATGCCACGCAGCGCCGGCTGGTGCGGCGGAATCGACCGGCTGAACGGGCGGCGCTCGCTGCCCTGCCCCGCTTTGGGTTTAGTCCGCCCCGGGCTGCTGCCAGTGATGCCGGTGAAGTGCCTTCGCACCATGTGGAAGTGCCTCGGGCACGGCTCGATGCATCGGTGTCACAACTGGCCGCCGTTGGCTGGGCGGTCGAGGTCTCGGGCCGCCGGTATCGCCCTGCTGGTAGCGTCGCCTGGAATGTCACCAGCGGGATTGACTGGTTTGAGTTGTCGGGGTCGATCGACTTTGGCGGTGTGGTTGCCGATATGCCCGCCCTGCTCACGGCACTTGCCCGTGGTGATCGGGCTGTTGATCTTGAGGACGGTTCCCGCGGGATCCTGCCGGCTGACTTTGCAACGCAACTTGAACCGCTGCTGGCTCTGGCCGAACAGAAAGACGGTCGGCTGCGTTATGGCCGGATGCAGGCGGCACTCCTCGATGCCTTGCTGGCCGGCATGCCGCACTCTCATGTCGACGATGCCTTTACGAAAATCCGAGAAGAATTGGCGGCAGGCGGCAGGCCTGAGGCCGAGCACGAGCCCGATGGCTTTGAGGGAACGCTACGGCACTATCAGCGGGAGGGACTGGGCTGGCTAACCTTTTTGGAACGGCTTGGCCTCGGTGGCTGTCTGGCTGATGACATGGGTCTGGGCAAGACCATTCAGATTCTCGCTCTGCTCTTGCGGCGGCAGGCAGTAGCCAATGAGGCAGGGCTTGCCCCCCGACCCTCTCTGGTGATTGTCCCTAAAAGCCTGATCTTCAACTGGATGGAAGAGGCCCGCCGCTTCGCGCCGCAGTTGCGGCTGCTCAACCATACCGGTCAGGAACGGTCAGCTTCGGTCGACTCCTTTGCCGAGCACGATCTCATTCTCACGACCTATGGCACGCTTCGCCGTGATGTCATCCAGCATCGGAAGGTTGACTATGACTATGTGGTGCTTGATGAGGCCCAGGCCATCAAGAATGCCACGAGTCAGGCAGCCAAGGCCTGCCGGTTACTCAAAGCCCGGCAGCGACTGGCTCTGACCGGTACACCCGTGGAGAATCACATTGGGGAACTCTGGAGTATCTTTGAATTCCTGAACCCTGGTCAGCTCGGCACAGCTGCGAAACTGAAACGGTTTCTGGCTGGTGGTCGCGGCAATGGTGCCGAACTGGTGGCCCGGGCAGTGCGTCCCTACCTGCTGCGGCGGACAAAAACCCAGGTGCTCTCTGACCTGCCTGAGAAGACTGAGCAGACACTCTTCTGTGAACTTGGTGAACAGCAGCGGAAGGCCTACGACGATCTGCGGCTGCATTACCGCAATGAACTCGCCACTCGCATCGGGCAGCAGGGGATTGGCCGGAGTCGAATTGCGGTGCTTGAAGCCCTGCTGCGGCTGCGACAGGCGGCCTGTCACCCTGGGCTTATTGATGCCGGCCGCATCGATGAGCCGTCAGCCAAACTCGACACGCTGCTTGAGCAACTCAGCGAGGTGCTTGACGAGGGGCACAAGGTGCTCGTCTTTAGTCAGTTCACCAGCTTCTTGGCGATTCTGCGGCGAAAACTTGAGGCTCGCGGGCAGGTCTACGAGTATCTCGACGGGAAGACAACCGACCGGCAGAGCCGGGTTGAACGGTTCCAGGAAGATCCTGATTGCCGGCTGTTCCTCGTCAGCCTCAAGGCTGGTGGTCAAGGCTTGAACCTGACGGCGGCAGACTATGTCTACATTCTCGATCCGTGGTGGAATCCTGCCGTTGAGGCCCAGGCGATCGACCGGGCCCACCGGATTGGGCAGACCCGTCCGGTTTTTGCCTACCGGTTGATTGCCCAGGATACCGTTGAAGAAAAAATTCTGTCCCTCCAAGAGCAGAAGCGGGAACTGGCTGAGTCGATTGTGACCGCCGACACCGGCATTCTCTCAGGGCTGACCGGCGACGACATCGATATGCTGTTTTCCTGAAAAACACAGGACAACAGACGGCTCATCGAAAACTAACGTTTTTCGGGCGGCGAAATCCCTAGACTCTGCCGCTAGAAACTACCGGCAGGAACTACCGCAGGAACTAACGGTAGTTGCCGGCGAGACCGCCAGGAGCCGGTGGCAAGAGAAAGTATCCGCCCCCGAACCGAGCCATGCCGTCGACCACCCCCTCCGGCGAGTCAGCCATCGCTCACAACATTCTTGTTGTTGATGACGAGGAAGACCTTCTCGAGTTGGTCCGCTATGCCCTGACAAAAGAGGGGCATGCCGTCACCTGCGTGGCCAGTGGCGAAGAGGCGATCCAGTTGATTCGCCAGCAGCCACCGGCATTGATCGTGCTCGATCTGATGTTGCCGGGGATTGATGGCTTGGAGGTCTGCCGTCGGCTCCGGGCGGATTCTCAAACCCGCGACATTCCCATCATTATGTTGACCGCCAAGAGTGAAGAGCGGGATGTTGTCACCGGCCTGGAGCGGGGGGCCGATGACTACATCACCAAACCCTTCAGTCCTCGGGTGTTGGTCGCGCGGGTCAAGTCGTTGCTCCGTCGGAAAGACGCCGAACTCCGTAGTCAGATGGAAACGACCATCGACATTCGTGGCCTCGTGATCCACCCCGGCCGGCATGAGGTGACGCTTGCGGGCGAGCCACTAAAGTTGACCTACACCGAGTTCGCCCTCCTGCATTTTCTCGCCAAACGGCCCGGTTGGGCCTATACCCGCTCCCAGATCGTCGACGCCGTGAAGGGGGAGGATTATCCTGTAACCGAGCGTTCGGTTGATGTGCAGGTCGCCGGCCTCCGGAAAAAACTCGGTGCCTTTGGCAGGAACATCGAGACCGTCCGGGGTGTCGGCTATCGGTTCCGGGCGTGATCCAGATCACTCCCCGACCCATCAGCCATGCTCAGAAACCGGTTTGCCTGGCACCTGTTTGTCACTGCCACCGTGGCGGTGGTGACGCTGATGGTGGGCTGCTATTGGCTGGCCTCACTCGGGCTTGCCAGGCTGGCCGATGAGGCTGCCTTTCAAGAAATGACGGCCCTGGCCACTGGACTGGCTGACGTCCTGCCCGACCTCGATGACGCGGCTCAGCGGCAACGCTTTGAGAAGGTTGCCCGAGGGCTGACGCGACCTTCACAGCTGGTCTTTGAGGTGCTCGATCGTCAGGGCCAGCGGCTGGCCGGTTCTCTCTCCACCGCGACGGCTGAGGCAGACTCCAGTGACCGCTGGCCTGAGCAAGAGTGGCTTGTGGCAGAAGCCATAGCCGGTCGCCCGGCACGGAGTAGTCGCTATGACGTGACCAGTGGCAACCGGATCTTCGCTGTCGCAGTGGTGCTTAGCGAGTCGTTGCGGCGGCTGCTGCTCGGTTCGTTGGCAGCAGGGGCGTTGGCCCTGGTCGTTGCGTGGGTTGTTGCCCAGCGGCTTGCCCGTCCCCTGGGTGATCTGGCTGTGGGAGTCACGCAGGTGGCAGCTGGTGAAGCAGCCCCGCTTGTCGGGTCAGACATTGCCGAATTGGCGGCGATTGTCGAAGCGGTAACTCGATTGCGGAATCAGCTTGTGGAACGGGGGCTGACTATTGATCGCCGGGATACCGAGCAGGAGGCTGTCCTCGACAGCATGATCGAAGGCGTGTTGGCCGTCGATGTCCGCCAACGCATTGTGGGGATCAATCAAGCGGCAGCAGGACTCTTGCAGGTCGATATCGACGCAGTGCTCCGGCGGCCTATCCAGGAAGTCATTCGGAACCCGGAGATTCGCCGGTTTGTGCTTCAGGCGATCGACTGCCGGGAGCCGGTGGAGGATGACTTTGTGCTCTCCGATCCGGTCAGCCGTATCTTTCACGGGCGTGGGACGGCGCTGCGTGATCCGTCGGGTGAGGGCGGGGCTGTGATTGTCTTCAACGATGTCACGGAACTGGAGCGGCTTGAGTCAATCCGGCGGGACTTTGTCGCTAATGTCTCGCATGAGTTGAAGACGCCGGTGGCCACGATCAAGGGGTTTGTGGAAACCCTGCTCGATGGTGCAATTGATGAACCAGCTGACAACCGGCGGTTTCTCGAAATCGTGGGCCGGCAGTCTGACCGGCTGGCAGCCATCATTGAAGATTTGCTGGCGTTGTCGCGGATCGAACAGAGTGAGGGTGCCGGCTCGTTGCCCCGCGAACCGGTTGCGGTTGCGAGCCTGTTGGCCGCCGCCCGCAGTAGTTGCCTGCCACGGGCAACGGAACGCGGCATGGCCATTGAGTTGGACTGTCCTGACGAGTTGGTGGCGGAGGTGAATGCGGCGCTGCTGGAACAGGCCGTGTTGAATTTGATTGACAAT
>RGBY01000626.1 GCA_009919445.1 Planctomycetia bacterium | reverse complement strand
TCCTTCGCATCTACCGCCGCCAGCCGCGGAATGGTTCGTAGATTCGCACCTGCAGCAGCAGTTCGCTGGCTGCGAAGTTGGTTGGGCTTGTCTGGGGCTGGCCGAAAAATTCATAGCCCACTAACGACTCGTCAATAGAAAAGAATCTATAGCCGAGGTCTACAGTCGCACGCTTTGAAAACTCATAAAACACGCCACCACCAGCCTGCCAGGCAAAGTTAGCGACACGATCATTGCCGGCTATGCCAAGAGCCGGCTGGTCGCTCGACAGAGTCCAACGGTAACCTCCAGCACCGATTCCTCCACCCGCATAAAGTCCAAGGCTTTCAAACGGTTTGTAGTCTCGCCAGACATTCACCATCGCCGACCAACCATCAGTCGCTCGATAGGTGAGATCTGTCAGTCCCCCAGGAAATGTCTCTGAAACTTGATCACGACCGCGGCCCTCAAACTCAAGCCTCATCGCGCCATTCTCTCTGAGAAATCGCATGCCTGCTGCACCACCAGCCGTAAAAATTGACTGGTTAGGGATCGTTGTCCCAGTTGACAGTTTGTCGAGCGTTGCGAAGTCGGCACCGACAATCCCACTCAGATAAAACTGCCGGCAGCTTTGGCCCTGATCGCAGCACGACAGGAACGAGTCGCAGGACTCCTCTGCTCGACTCAATGCTGGCACGGCTGCCAGCACACCAAACGCCAGAAACACAGCCGGCACTCCGAATTTCCGCCAAACGCTGTGTCCCAGCTGGCTACGCCTTCGACTGCACATTGATCACTCCTCTGTTTCTTGATCTCGGCAACAAGGATTTTCCCGCCCAGCGGCAGAACCCTTTCCATGTGCAGAACTGAATCGACCCCGTGAACGAGCATTTCCGAGAGAATTGTTTTTCGCGGTATCGCCCGGACAATCCGCACAGCTTGTGCTTCGCGATGCCGGTCAGGCAAACCTTGCGGGCTCCAGAAGCGGGCTATTCGACTTCGCGTGGCCCTGAAAGCGTCC
>RGBY01000625.1 GCA_009919445.1 Planctomycetia bacterium | reverse complement strand
CCGACGACCCGCACGAAGCCGAGCGCGTCTGTGAACTTGTCGGTGAGAATTGCAGCCGGCGTCGTGCCCTGCGGCACCTCGACCCGCAGGTCGTAGGTAACCAGTTCGCCGATCACAGCCTGCTTATCCGAGTTCCAGGCATCGACGATCGAGGTGCCGACGAGGGTCTTGGTGACAGCTGGTGCTTGAATGGTGACCGTGGTGTCGTCAGTGATCCCCGACGGCGGCAGATAGTTGGGACCGCCCTCGGTGGAGGCGTAGTTGGTGAGCGTCGCGGTG
Source organism: Planctomycetia bacterium (assembly GCA_009919445.1). Classification (GTDB taxonomy): domain Bacteria; phylum Planctomycetota; class Planctomycetia; order Pirellulales; family UBA1268; genus UBA1268. The sequence continues at coordinate 735 of RGBY01000625.1, read as the reverse complement.
TTCATGATCTTGTCCAGTGGCACAACATTGGGCGTCAGCTGTAGGTCGTAGGTGATTACCGCAATGTTCTTGCCATTTGTTGGATTACTGGTCGCGAGCGCGCCGCCTTGGGTGGACGTTCCCGTCGTGAACGTCACCGCGTTGGCATTGTCGTTCCACATCACCTTCGGCGTCGAGAGATTTCCTCCAAAGGCACTCGCGATCGACTGATTAGGGAAGGCGACTGTTCCAAACAGCGGGCTCCCGGAAACGTAGCCTGCGGGAACACCCAGGTATGACACGTTCCCAAGCGATTGGGCGTAGAGATAATCGCCCGTGGCGGTGCCGTTACTCAGAGCGAAGTCAAAGTTACCGGAACCAACAGCGTTCAAGCCGGTCTGAAAACCCTGTTTCCCGTTGGCCGTGACGGCGGTGAAATCGAAATAGTTATATCCCCCGCTGTTTTGTCCAATGGCAGACGCACCTGATTGCGATGGGATTTGGTAGGGGTTGGGATACACCGTCGTGTCAATCGAGCCCGAATAGACCCCCACGAGGCTGGTGCCCTGATCGACCCATTGAAAGGTAATACCAGGACCACCGCTGGCTGCAGTCACTCCATCAACAAGCTCAATGCCGCTACCAAAGAGATCGCCCGTGTAAGGCAGTTTGCCCCCCATGCCATCGGTGACTTGAAGATTCAGGCCCGCACCACCCGTAGGGATCTGAAATCCGGCGGGCAGTGTGTCTTTAATG
>RGBY01000624.1 GCA_009919445.1 Planctomycetia bacterium | reverse complement strand
GCTTGGGAAACGACCTCCGGCAAAAAGCACCGCCCCATTTCGCTCTTTCTGCCTTCGTGGTGAGTGCCCAAAAAAAAGCGGCCCGGATCGGTTGATCCGGGCCGCTTCCGTTTCCAGGGGATTGGTCAGGGGGCGGGTCACCACCCCCCTGCCAGTCAGTTCGCGCAGCCGCAGGTCGGCTCGCAGGGTACTTCCCGCCAGACGGTTTTGGGCACGCAGCGGGTCACCGTGTAGGCAACCTTTTTCGGCACCAACCGGCAGACGTCGATGGTCTTGGTGTAGTGCACCGGCCGGGTGACACAGTATGGCACCTTCTTGACGCACTTCTCCTTGACCATGGTGCAGACCTTGTAGCACTCCTCCCGGCACCGCTGCTCGCGGACCATCCGGCAGACCTGATAGCAGCAGGTCTTGACCCGTTGCTCAGGCACCATCTTGCAGACCTTGTAGGTCCGCACCCGCTGCTCGGGCACCATCTTGCAGACCTTGTAGGTCCGCACCCGCTGCTCCGGCACCATCTTGCAGGTCCGGTAGCAGCAGGTCTTCACCCGCTGCTCACGCACCATCTTGCAGACCTTGTAGCACTGCTTCTCAACGATGGTCTCCCGCTCATAGCGGACACATTTGACCTCTTTCTCGCAGACCTCGGGCACCCAGACCTTCTTGCAGATGGTTCGAGGGGGACACTGGACCTGAACCTTCTTCACCGGGCCCGGGCGATAGCAGCGGCGGCCCGAGCAGTCGGTCTCCCAGCAGCCCGGCTCGCGGACACACTTGGTGATGACCGGCCCGGGAATCTCGCACTGCTCGGTCTCCCAGCGACCGCTGCAGACCTTGACGGTCTTGGTGTAGTGGACCGGCTTGCAGACCGTCCGGCAGATGTCCCGTTCGCGGGTCTCCCAGACCGGCTTGCAGACGGTGTAGGGAATCTCCTTCGTGCAGGTCTCGTAGACCGGCTTGCAGACCGTGTAGCACTGCTCGCGGGTCTCATACACCGGCTTGCAGACCGTGTAG
>RGBY01000623.1 GCA_009919445.1 Planctomycetia bacterium | reverse complement strand
CGGGTGGCCCGAGTGGAGCCAGACTGACTGGCCGAACGGACAGTTTTCGAAGAAGAACGCGTTGGCCGTGAGACCGAACGGTAATGACGGCGGCGGACCGTATTGCCGTAGAAGTGCAGAGGGCGATAGGGCCGTTGTTCGATCGGCGTGTTCTGGAGTCGGGCCCGTTCGTCACCCCGGGCGATCACGCCGGGGTCAGCGAGGGCGGTCGCAGCCACGGCAGAAGCCGCGAACAGGGCGAGGCAAAGAAGTGTGCGCATGGGTTCAATAGGGGTGCGAGGAAGGCCGGCACACCGCAACTATTGACCATGATTGCAGCAGGGCAAGTGCTGGCTTTGCCCGAGGCCCGCAGAGCCGGCATAACCGGTTCAAAAGAACGGGGTAAGCGAGCCGAGAGGTCTTGCGACCTCAGCCGGTCGTCCGCATGCCAGCGGCAATCCCCTGAACACAGAGTCGCAGGAGGTCACCAACCGCAGCGTCGGGTTGCGCACCATCCGTCACCGGTGAACTGGCCCGCCGCCGCATGAATTCGACCTGAATCAGGTTGAGGGGGTCAATCGAAGGATTGCGGGCCTCGATCGACATCGGTGTCGTCACAGAGTTCTGAATAACGCTGGGCAATCACCATGTCGGCCTTGGCGAGGGCAAGCGTCGCATTGTCGATGGTGGCCTGGAAGAATGGCCAGTCGCGATACATGTCGCAGACGGTCCGCCAGTGTCGGCGGTCGTCATATTTGATTTCAGTGAGCGCCGTGCCCAGACCGTACCAGGCAGGGATCATGCAGCGGCTCTGAGTCCAGGCAAACACCCAGGGGATGGCCCGCAGATCAGCCAGGCTGCGCTCGCCACGCCGGCGGGAGGGCCGGGAGGCGATTGGCAGATTTTCAATGTCCTCAATCGGAGTCGTCTGCGAGAAGTAGTCAATAAACCCAGGCTGATCGACCAGATCACGGTAGACCTCACGGCTGCGGGCCGACATCTGCTCACAGAGTTCTGTCCAGGCTGGGTCAGGGTCAAGG
>RGBY01000622.1 GCA_009919445.1 Planctomycetia bacterium | reverse complement strand
GCTTCCGCCGGCGTGGCGTCCACAAACGTTTGGATGGTTGCCCGTGATATCTCACTCCGTTGGCCAAGCGTGCCAAAGCAACAGGCGTCTGTGCGGCCGGCAAGCTCGGCCAAATCAGCCGACCAGTTGAGATTGTCCCAGGCTGTGTCGGCGGCAAACTCGTAGGTGGCGGAGCCACTGTCGTCGAGTTCCACACGAACGAAACCTGTTGGCCTGTCCTGCGAGGTGACGCATGAGGTGTCAACATGGCGGCTCTGAAGTGCAGCCATGGCGCGAACTCCCAGATCGTCCTTGCCAATGCTGCTCACGAGATGGACGCAGGCCTGTTCACGTCCAAGCCCAGCCGCGCTGCAGGAAAAGTTCGCTGGCGCGCCACCAAACCGTGCTGAGTCTGGAAACATGTCCCAGAGAACTTCACCGATGCCAACGATGGTGTGCCGGTTCAAGGTCAGTTCTCCTCGGCGATGCCCAGACGGGCCTGCATCTCTTCGAGTGGAATGCCCTTGGTTTCAGGGACGAGCGTCACCACCCAAACTAACTGCAGCACCATCATGAATGCGAAGAAGCCGAAGAGCACGCCTGGCTCAAAGTGTTGCATTGCAATCGGAAACAGAAAACTCAGGACGGCGGCACAAACCCAATGGGTGGCACTGCCAAGTGCCTGGCCGGCGGCGCGATGGTCATTGGGAAAAATCTCACCAATAAAGACCCAGATCACCGTGCCTTGTCCGATGGCGTGGGCGGCGATGAAGCCAATCAGGCAAAACAAGACGAGCATGCTTTTGAAGCCGAGAGACTGCTTGGCTGCCGCCGTTGCCTCCGCAGCAAGGGCACTTGTCTCCGTGTACGTTGCGTCCGCAGGAATGACGGATGACTGCCGCGGGGATTCCTCTTGTGATTGTGCTTCAGTAAATGCGGCCTTGGCCTTGTCGTACGCGGCGTAAACGCCTGGGCGATCCTTTTCCGCCACAAATCGTTCGCCCGCTTCAATCGCAATGACGGCGTTGGCCGCACTTTCA
>RGBY01000621.1 GCA_009919445.1 Planctomycetia bacterium | reverse complement strand
GTCGGTGAGGCGTGAGCGACACCGCCGCTGACATCGGCCCTCCACCAGGAGATCGGCCTGCTAACTCGGTTGGTTTTGCCTATCTCGGGTGACTTGCATCCAGTCGACACATGAGCACAGTGACTGGCATGCATAAGAAGATGACGTTCCTCTCGGCCGCTCTCGCAGGCATGATCGCGGTGCCTGCGTTGGTGGCTGCAGCGCCGTCTCAGCCGGCTGCTGGCGGCTACCTGCTGCGGGCCGCTGTGGACCGAAGCGACATCGCGGGCCGCGCCTGGGAGAATCCGGTCGAGCTGATCGCGTTCGCCAAGCCAGCACCAGCACCTAAGCCCGCACCTGCACCTGAGCCTGCACCTGCACCTGCACCTGAGCCCGCACCAGCTCCGGCACCGGCTCCGGATCCGGCGTCTACTCCTGCCGAAGCGCTGCCGTGCCTAGAGAACTATTCCCGTTTCGCTTCACCTTGGAGTGTTGAGCGGGTGGTCACCCTGCCTGATGCTGAGAGGGCCCAGTATTGCAAGCGTGTCATCCACGCCTCACTGTACGAAAACCTGTTTGTGGACCTGTTCGGTCAGCCGGGGCAGCTGATGCCAGATAACCCCGATCCGAGCATTGTCATCCGCGAGAGGCAAGACACTACAACCCCAAAGGCTGGCACTGGTTCACTGCCCCAAAGCTACTCAATTCTCAATCTAGCGCACGAAGTCATCCAAATTTCCGACTCTGAGAACGCACCCGCCAACATGAACACATTCACTGTTGACTTTCTCGAAGCGGCCGTCCCAGAAGGCGGGTACTGCACGAATCAAAGTCGGGTGACCGTGCCCCAGGATGAACGGCACGGCTGGCAGTGGAAATGCAACGTGTTTTTCCACACCCCTAACAACGAGCTTGCTGCCTACCACCCGAACGGGATCTACCCCAGCCATTTCTCTATACGTGCTCACTCCGGAGCAGAGTATGCCTACATCTCAATATCCCTCCAGTTCAAAGGGGACAGTTGGGAGCTCTGAAATGGC
>RGBY01000063.1 GCA_009919445.1 Planctomycetia bacterium | reverse complement strand
GCGCAGTCTGGGGCACGCAAGAAAACTGTGGGGCCTGCGTTGGGTTTGCGGCCAAACGGCTGCTCAGTTGCGGTCTCCTTTGCTCTCAAGACAGTTGGCGTGGGCTGCTGCTAGGTCATACCTCGGCGAAGAAGTTGGCGAACTTCACGCCCGAGCCCTTCGCGCTGATGCCGACTGCTCCAGCCGCAGGAATCACGTTGTCATTGACCTGCACCAGCAGTTCCCTCCGGAAATAGAGCGATAGCTGGCTACCCCGCAGGTGAAACTCCAGCCGGCCGACCGGCTTTGGAGCCTTGCGAGCCCCGAGCTGAATCCGCTGGCCGTTTTCATAGCGATAGATCAGCACCATCTGGCCCTTTCGAGTTACAACAAGTTCGGCGCTGTAGAAGGTGCCGGCATCCTGCTGCCGTGCGATTAGTCTGGCCCGCTTGCCCCCATTACGCAGGTCAACGAATGATTGCAGGGAGACATCCGCGACTGGAGCAGACCGAATCGTCATGGTCGAATCTCCGCTGTCAGTGGAAACAGCGGCTTGATCAATGACAGAGAAGCCACCGGTCTGCTGCTGCCAGATCGTGGGGTCCGGTGTGGTGCTCTCTTGCAGAAATCGCTCATTCACGGGGAGCGCGGCTGTTACCGGTTCTTGCTCCGGTGTGGGCTCCGGTGTGGGCTCCGGTGTGGGCTCCGGTGTGGGCTCCGGTGTGGGTTCAGGTGTGGGTTCAGGTGTGGGTTCAGGTGTGGGTTCAGGTGTGGGTTCAGGTGCTTCACCGATGGCAGCTAGAGCCGCGAAGGCGTTGAGTCGACCGCCACTGGCAACCCGTCCGGCAAGTTCGGTCGTGGGCGTCACGCCGTTTAAGATTGCCCCACGGATTTCGGCGACGCTGATCCCGGGCTTGGCTGCGGCCAGCAGGGCAACGACACCAGTGACATGAGGTGCCGCCATCGAAGTGCCCGAAAGCGTGCCATAGTTTCCGCCGGGAAGCGTCGATTTGATCGCCAGTCCCGGAGCGGCCAGATCGACAGACGTGCTGCCAAAGTTGGAACTCCCGGCCAGGCTGCCACTGGCGGCGTGCGAGGCGACCACGATTATATTGGGAAGGTCATACCCGCCGGGGTAGACCGGGCTGGTGTCGGTGTCGGTGGCATCATTGCCGGCGGCGGTCACAAAGGTAATGCCCGCTTCACCGTGTGCCCTGATGGCGGCCTCGACAACGAGTGAAAAGCTGCCGCTTGCCCAGGAGTTGTTTGAGGCAACCAGGTTTATCCCAAAATCGCGTCGCATTCGCGTCGCATAGTCGAGGGCAGCGAGCATGCCGCTGGTGTAGCCGACGCCCCGGTCATCCTGAAAGCGGAGAGCCATGAGTGACACCTGTGGGGCGACGCCCGCAACACCGATGCCATTATTTGTCATGGCACCAATCGTGCCGGCGATGTGGGTGCCGTGTCCGTAGCCGTCGAGCGGGAGGTTGTCATCGTCGACAAAGTCCCAGCCGTGAATGTCGTCGATGAAGCCATTGCCATCGTCATCGATTCCATTTCCGGCGATCTCGCCTGGGTTCGTCCAGATGTTTGCAGCCAGGTCAGGGTGAGTGATGTCGATGCCTGAATCGATGATGGCCACAACCACCTCGGTCGATCCAGTAGTGATCTGCCAGGCTTCAGCGGCAGCGATGTCCACTCCGGCCGTGCCGTAGTATTGGCCCGTGTTCTCCAATGCCCACTGATCGCCAAACAAGGGATCATTTGTGGCTGTGGGGTGGAAAGCAACGTCGGGTTCAATCCAGGCGATTCCGTCTTGTCTGGTTGCCCATTCGTAGACATCTTCGGCAGAGGTTCCGGGGGCGTAGACCGTGAAGTTCTGGTGGCTGATCGGTTCAATTTTCCAGCCAGGCAGAGCCTCAACCGGCAGCCTGTCGATGGCCATTGTCCACTGGCCCACCCAGTAACTTTCGCGGACCTCGGGCATGGTGCCGCTATCAATCGCGTCCACCCAGCCAGGAAGAGCCGGAGCAGCTGTGAGCAGGCAACGTGGTTCGAGGTGCTCAATTCCGGCGCTGGCCGCGGCAGGTTGCTGAGACCGACGAGTGGCCCGACGGTGCAGAGTTGAGGGAAGAGAAAAAGGCCGATCCATGGCAGCATCCATGCAGGGTGACGAGTTGCAAAATCGCCGATCCGCATACCGTGCGGATCGTTCCGGCGGCTAACTATCCGGGTGAATCGAGTAGAAAATTTTTCCCCAGAAGAAAGCCACTGGCATCCTTCCATGGTGCCGTTGCCGAGCCAAGTCTGGTGGGGATGGGAGCCCGTGGAAGGGGCTCCTCTGGGGGCAACGCAACCGATTGCGGTCGCATGAGTTATGACCGAAACGGGCGGCTGTTTACCGCCGCAGGAGGCCGCCAACAATTTCTCTTTGGACACTGCCCACAGCCGCAGCCAAGGCACCTGTCTCGCGTGTCGGGGGGGGGCAACGCGATCGAGGTAAATCACATGCCGCCGAACAAACTGAAATTCAGGATGAGCGACGGACTGGGCTTAGGGGCTGGCTGCGGCTGGACTAGCGTCTTGAAGGCTGCAAAGAAAAAGCCCGAAAAAAATCTGATGGCAGGGCAGGCTGGCAACCGAAACAACAGTCACCGAAACCCCACCAGCGAGGGGGTGCGGTTTCGGGCGAGGGAGGCTTTGGCCGGCATCGGAGCGAGAGGGATCTCGACTCGGTGCCGGCCGGTCTGCCGGCCACGGTAAAGCCGCTGCGGGCTTGGTCATGAGTGGCCCTGTTCCGCAGCGGTGAATTTCACACACGGGAGCAATCACCAATGCGATCGCAGGGAGAAATTGAGGCGGCCGTCTGCGACATCGTGACCCGCTTTCAGCAGGAATTCATGGGGCGTGGGCCCCGTCGCGTCCACACTCATCTGGTTGACAACAAACTGTTTGTCCATCTCGATGGTGTGCTCACGGCTGCCGAGCAGCGACTTATCGAATCACATCAAAATGGCAATACAAGGGCAGCCGAATTGCTCAAGCAACTTCGCAGCCATCTGGTGCTTGCCGGTCGGCAGACACTGGAGGCAATGGTGCGAGAAGCAACTGGAGCTGAACCCATCAATGTTCATCACGACATCAGCACGGCAACTGGTGAAGAGGTCATTGTGCTGACACTTTCATCTCCACCAGCCTGCCGGAATGGAAGCCGCCCGTCACGAAACCGGCAAAGGGATTAATCACAGACCCATAGTTGTCGAGAGGCGTTCGACGACACGATCTGCCGGCTTCCGGAGAAGCGGTGAACACATCTCCCGGTCGCCGGCAGATTTTTTTGTGGCGCAAGACGGTTTGGCCAGCCACTCTTTGGTTTGGTTATCGGGGGCTGAGTCTGCGAGGAACGGTTGGCAAAAAAGAACTCATGCCGACTCCCCGGACTGCCGAAACCAACCCTACGAAAGAACCCCTCGATAGAGGGGTATTTGGTCTGGTCTTACTAGCCGTTGCTTAAGCGTTTGGGGGATATCGATGCGATTTCAAAGAATTCAAGTCCAAGAGCGAAAAAGACCGGTCTGCGGTCCTCTTGTTGGTGGGTTAGCGCTGCTGCTGGCTGTGCTCATCCCGACATCGTCTTCTGGTCAGGATGCAGCAGTGCCGCCCATTGACCTAACACCGCCGCCACTCGTGGTGGAGACCATGCCGCTGAGCGGACCAGTCGTAATCGACGGGGGCAGCCTTACCGGCCTCTCGCAAGTGGCCATGCCTCGCTGGACACATTATGCCCTTACCGACGCACTCTCTTGGGGGCGCGACAATCAGACGATCAACCGCCCGCTGATCGTCGCCGTTGGTAATCCCAGTGATGTTCGCCTGGCGACATCCGATCTGCAATTTCCTTTCAGTGAAGGAGTGCGTGCCTTCTATGGTGGCCGTAACCCTGACCTGCGTGGTTGGGAGATTGGCTACTTTGGACTCTACGGTCAGTTTGCTGATGCCGTGACGACAAGTATCCCACCAGACTATCTGCAGTTCCCACCACCGATCGGAAACATTCTGACTGCCGATGCCGAGTCGGCGGTTGTCACGTATGCCTCAACGGTCAATAGCGCTGAGATTAATGTCTTTCGCACTTGGACAGAACGGCTCGATCGCACGGGTGGTTGGCTGACCGTCGACTGGCTCGCTGGCTTTCGCTACATCGGCCTGGAGGAAGACTCCTCCATTGTGACCGAATGCTGTGTGACGCCAACGTCATCGATTCTGACACCCTATCGTGTTCGTACTCGCAACAATGCGTTCGGCGCACAGATCGGTGCCCGCGGCCGACTCACCTGGGAGCGTTGGGCATTTGAGAGTTGGGCCAAAGCTGGAATTCTTGGGAATGCCCAGAAGCAGATCCAGGATCCACTTATTGATTACACCGGTTTTGAGCAGCGGGCTGCTCGTTCAGCAGTTGGTAGTGAAATAAGTCTTGTTGCAGATATCAATCTGTCAGCCATCTATCGGCTGACTGACATCTGGGGCATCCGTGCTGGCTACAACCTGTTCTGGTTGACAGGTGCAGCACTGGCTCCTGACCAATTCGACTTCGCCAATACGACCACTGCCGGAACGGGCCTGGTCTCTGGGGGTGGACTGTTTATGCACGGTGCCAATCTGGGCCTTGAGGCCCGCTGGTAGCAGGGCCCTACAAGAGGGAAAGACGATGCTGCTAATGAGCCTCCTGGCGACCCTGTGGATGATGGTTCGGACTGGGCTGTCATCTGATCGGGACAGCTGATTGTTCCTTGCCGGGCTGCTGAGGTTGCAAGGCCGGAGACTTTTTCCGCTCGCTTCCGCTCATGGCTTCTTCGGGGTTCGCTGCCGCCGCAGCCGTCGGCTTGTGTCATCCGCAGGCGGTTTCGGCATCATCTGCACAAGAATTTTCCACCCGATCCACTGAGCGTTTACCCCGGTACCCGCAGAATGATTGGGGCGATCCGAAGCGGCGGCTCAAGGAAGGTGGAATTTGGCAGGACTCCAGTGGAATCAGAGATTCGATCAAAGTCGAGGACGCCATTGGTCCCGCCACTGCCGCCAGCGCCTTGGACGCCGTAAACATTGTCAATGATGCCGTCCTCATCCAGATCGAGGGCAGCGGCAAAGACCCGGGCAGATGGTTTGGCGAACTCACTGAAGGCGGTGATTTTGGCAAGCTTCGCGCCGGTTGCCCCGCTAAAGACATCGACCGTCGACTGGCCGCCGACACCCATGCCGACAAAGATGTCGAGCACGCCATCGCCGTCGTATTCGCCGACCGATACGGTGCCACCGCCACGGAAGGTATCGGCGAAGGCGAACATGGTGCGGACCACGGTTGGTTTGCCGGTGACATCAACAACCTTCACACGGGCCCGTTTGCCGGCATTTGGCACGGAGATAATCTCAGCTTTCCCGTCGAGGGCATCAGATACCTTCACGCCATTGAGGTACGTGCCAATATCGGCGGCTGCCACCATCGTGCCGGCGTTGTAGGGGTATTTGTAGGCAGCAAAGCCGGCGTATTTCGTGTCGATGACTGGGTCGGGCAAGGTGGGGTCAACCCGAAAGACCTTGACCCGCCCTTGCCCGACCGATTTGCCGGCAATCAGATCGTTGAAGCCGTCGCCATCAACATCGGCCACCGCGATCTCGACACCACCGGAATAGCCATTCACAAAGGGAATCGTTCGATACTCAGTCAGTTCGACGCCCGCTGGCGTAAAGACCCGAATTTCACCGATTCTGTTCCGGCCGTTGGCGACGACCACCTCAGCGATGCCGTCACCCGTGAGGTCGCCAGAGGCAACCCGAACACTACCGTTGAAGGTCGGCTCAAAGGCGAGGAACTCTGAGATGAGGTCGCCGGTCTGAGGGTCGAGTATCCGCACCAGTGGCAGGCTGTTACAGCCGTCATCGGTGCCGATGATCAGGCCGCCAACGTCCTGAGTGGGATTGATCGGGCCATCGTAGGCACTGATCCACCGGGCAGTCACCACCTGTTCACGAAGCGAGGCAAGTGCATCATTGACGATGTCTGCCTCCTGATCCTCAACCGTCAGGGCTGAAATCTCAAAGGTGGCTGTGCCAAGAACGGCGAGGTTCACGTTCTTGTCGATCGGCAGAGCACTGTCAGTGGCTGAGTTCGGACTTCCGTCAGACGGGCCTGATCCGGGGCTGTACGTAACCGTCCAGCTCCAGTTTTCCACGTTGGTTGGTAGGGCATCAAAGACATTGACGTCATTGGCAAAGCTTGGGCCGTTGTTCGTGACCACTACCGTGAAGTTTACAAACCCACCCGCCTTATAAGTGAGGTCCCCCGACTTCTCAATCAAGAGGATGACTTCCCCGCTGATGGGGTCGGTGACGGTATCGGTGGCGGTGTCCTCTGGACTCGTCACCGTTGCGGTGTTGATGAGATTACCGGTCGCTGATGAGGCGAGCAGGCCGGTTACGGAGTAGACGGCGCTGCCACCACTTGCCAGGTCGATCAGTTCGCTGATGTCACCGGTGCCAGAGGTGTTGCCCGAGCCGTCGGTAAAGGCTGCAGTCCAGCTGACACCAGAGAGCACTCCCGCAAACGGATCGGTCACTGCCGCGGCAAAGACGTCGCTGTCGCCGATATTCGCGACCGTAATCTGGTAGGTCACCAGTTGCCCGGCTACGACCGGGCTTGTGGTCAGCTTGTCGAGGGTAAGGTCGACGTCGCGGCTGATGGGGTCGGTGACGGTATCGGTGGCGGTGTCCTCTGGGCTGGTCACCGTTGCGGTGTTGATGAGATCACCGGTCGCCGATGAGGCGAGCAGGCCGGTCACGGAGTAGACGGCGCTGCCGCCACTGGCCAGGTCGATCAGTTCGCTGATGTCACCGGTGCCAGAGGTGTTGCCCGAGCCGTCAGTAAAGGCTGCGGTCCAGCTGACACCGCTCAAGACACCGGCAAACGGATCAGTCACGGCTGCGGCAAAGACATCGCTTGGCCCCAGGTTGCCGATCGTGATCTGGTAGGTCACCGTCTGCCCGGCTACGACTGGTCCGATCGTGGTCTTGTCGAGCGTGAGATCAATAATTGGTGCATAGCTATTTGTGTCAGTTGCCGAAAGCGGGGGATCCCCAGGGGCTGTCGCCGTCACGGTGTTAATCAGATCGCCAGTGGCACTCGAAAGAATGTCAGCAGAGATCGTAATGGTGACACTGCCAGTGAAGGCATCCAGGCTGACCGTACCGGCAATGTCACCGGTGGTTGGTGTTGTTGGAAGGGTGCCGGAAGCATCGGTGTAACTAGCAAACCAGGTAGTCGTAGCGGCCAGTTGGGGCGGGAGCATGTCGGCCACGGTCACATCACTGACGCTGGCGTTCCCGGTGTTTACCAGTTCGATGGTGTAGGTAGTCGATGTGCCAGGGGCATAGGTCGTCTGCCCATCGTCTTTGGTGAGGGACAATTCGTAGACAAGCGGTGGAATTACTGGGAAAGGGGTTGAACTGGGGCGATGATGCTTCCAGTTTTGTCCGTTGTCCTGCGTGTATTGTGATGGTGACGTCTGTGTCGCGGTGGCCGCCGGACCAGTTATCAAGAATGAATACACTGCCGTGAATGGCTGCTGATTCACTGATGGCGAAGGAAGCGTGCTGTAGTACAGCTCGTTGTCTGTGACGGCAACGCCTGAAATAGTGATGTCTGTGCTACGCAGTTCAAAGGTATCGGCAAGCCAATCGCTGGTGGTGGCTGGTGCAAAAAGAACCCGGTCAGCACCGTTTCCCAGTCGCCCCACAACCGTCATCTGCAAAATATCGCCAACGGCAGGACTGGCGGGAGAAATGGTTACGCTTTCGATTTTGTTGGGTTCTGCCTCGAGCGTCTCCATGACGCTGGTGTAGGAGTAGGTTTCCGTAAACAACAGCGTGCCGCCCATAATTGGATTGCCGTCGTAGACTTCAAATTCATAGCTCTGCGGGACGGCCTGAGCACCACTCGCCGAAAAGTAGAGGAAGGCATTGCCAGTTTCACCATTGTCTAGCGGGCCGACCTGATAGATTCCATCCTCATGTGTTGCTAAGCCGATTGTGCCGGTGCCAAAGTTGGTTGCCCGCACCCAGACATCAACTGCTGGCCCTGGATTCGTCAGGTCGTTGGTGATCTGGTAGCTGGTGTACTGCGAGTCAAGCCCCGTTCCTGAATCGATGAAAAACGTGCTTGGTGTGGTTTGATCTACGCCAGCTGGTGTCACAGCAAGCGGCAGTCGTTCTTCAAGTCGTTCCACTGTGGCTAGCATCGGCTGATGGTTGCGATGGCGTCGTACGTGGCGATGGGTACGAGCCGGTTGATGCGTGCAGTGACAGCGTGGAGTGAAAAACTTTTCGAGGACGTTCATCGCGGTACCCTTTGGGTTGGTGGCAATAAAAAAGCCGGCACGGATGAAGGCCCCAAAGGCCATTCACCCGTGCCGGCTTACGCGTGGCAGAACCTCCCGGCTGGACCGGGCTGTTCCTTCGACTCGTCTTCCGACACCAGTTGTGTTGTCGTAACGCACTCACCGCCGATCGACTTCTGGGCCGCCTGCAGCAATCACGTCAATGAATTCCTATGCGCGACAGCGACCGCAAGGCAAGAGGCTGCTTGAGGCCGTTCCTCACCGGCAGCATCTCACCGAAAAAAAGAGCAAGCCGTGATGGAAATTTTGGAGACGATCTGCTTGAAGACGACTTGCAGTTGACCGGCCGGGCGGGGCGGTAAGGAGCCGGCCCGCTACCGCCGCCTGCTGGCTGTGGCCACGCCTAACAGGGAGGCGAGCGGCCGCCGGTCTGCCGCTCTGCCCAGCCGGCCCCAAGCATCGCGGCTGTCCAGCAAGGGGGGGCTATTCAAACCGCCCGAAGGTTCGGGAGGCGTGGTCTCGGGACCGGTTTGACCGCGAGAATCAGGCGAAAAAACAGAATAATCGTCAAGTCCCTCAGATCGGAAAGCCGATCTTGAGTCACCAGAGAAACCCCCCTAAGGTGGCAGGCACCAGAGAGGGGGTCGCTTGAGGCGATCACCACCGAAATGAGGTTCTCATGGTCACGCTCGATTTCGTGATTCCCGGTTTTAGCAAGTGCGGTACGACCACGTTGTGTGAGTTGTTGTGCCAACACCCACGGGTTGCCATACCCCGCAAAGAGCCTGGCTATTTCGCGCAGCACTACAGCCAAGGCCCCCGCTGGTACGGTGATTTGTATCGGGGATTAGCCGCTGGTGTGCTGCGTGGAGATGCCAGTACGACGTATTCGACCAAGCAGTATGGCGATGTGGCGAGCATTCGACTGGCGTCTCGTTTTCCAAAATTGAAGTGCATCTTCATTGCCCGCCATCCGCTGAAGCGTTTGGAGTCAAGTTATCGCCAGATGCATCACATGGGGCATCTCTTTGGCGTGTCGGCAGAGCGGGATATCTCGGCGACGCTGCGCAAACTGCCAAACATGATTGCGGACACCCGCTACTGGGAACTGCTCAACCATTACCGACGATTCTTCCCCGATGATCAGATTCATGTTTTGTTTCTGGAAGACTTGGCTCGACAGCCAGAGGTGGCGGTACGGCAATGCTTCAGATTTCTGGGGGTTGATCCCGACATCACGCTGGTGGATGTCAGGCAGCGAAAGAATACCGGTGAAGCCAAGGAATACGACACCGCGACCATGCGGTTGATTCGCCGGCAGCGGCTGCTTCGTGGGCTTTGGAGCCGGTTGACGCCCGGGGCTCGTAGCAGGCTGATTCGCCGGTTTGGTCTGCGGCGGCCTTTTACCAAGCCAATCGACTGGCCGGCGGAAACCATCGGCCTGTTGCGGGAGGTCTTGGCAGAGGACAGTGATCGGTTGCTCGCCTATGCGGGACGCCCTCCTGATTACTGGACGTGGCCCGTGGCTGCGTGAGGCCGAAACGTCCCGATCCTCTTCTTTTTCTGACAACGTTCGTCCCGGTTTTCAAACAAAACACAAAGGATTGACCAAAGCCATGCAAACGCTCATTCGTCATCTTCTTCGCCAGCCGAACAGGCAGCCGCCAACCTGTTTTGAATGCGGCTATCAAGATTCGCAGCGAGAGGGGTGGTACGACCGTAAAACGGGCGAGTTGGCACCGGGCTTTTCACTGAGCAAAGGTGATGTCTGTGTCGATGTCGGCTGCGGCCAGGGCGGGGCGAGCATGTTTGCTGCCCGTCAGAAGGCTGAGGTGATTGCCACAGACATCAGCCCCGAAGTCATCACCCGAATTGAAGAAAAGTTCGCCCGCCTGCGGACACCGTGGCGAGCCTTTGTTAGCGACACTGATCCGCTTCCCTTGGCAGATGGCATCGCCACACGAGTCATCGCGATGGAGGTGCTGGAGCATGTGGAGTCGCCTGATCGATTTGTTGCCGAGTTGGTGCGAATTGGTCAGCCAGAGGCGCTCTATCTCATCAGTGTTCCCGATGAACGCGCTGAGGCGGTGCAGCAGCAGGTTGCGCCGCCAGTTTACTGGCAGCCCCCAAACCACCTGCGGGTCTTTGCTGCCGGTGAACTGGAGGACCTGCTCAAGCGGCATGGGCTGGTCATCGAACGCCAACTCGCCAAGAGTTTTTTCTGGGCGGTCTGGTGGATTCTCTTCTGGGCGGCTGATCAAGATCTCCGCGAGCCGGAACGGCCACTGCTTCAGTTCTGGACACGAACATGGCACGAGCTCCTCAAGACGCCACGGGCTGATCATGTGCGGCGGGCACTCGATGAGTGCATGCCCAAAAGCCGGGTCATTGTTGCCCGCAAGCCGGGAGCGTTTCAGTAATCCGTTTCGCAGTCGCTGTCAGAGAGCGACCAGCAACGAGAAGCCATCACCATCAGCCCACTGGCCCCATCATTAGGAAAGGATTCCTCGCATGCCTGGTGAGATTTTGTCACACCCAAACCGGTATCAGCCACGCCCCCCGACTCAGGAAATGGTCACGCTGCTGTCCTGCTATATGACTGGGTCGACAGAGGGACGAAATCTGGGTGTCCCGGGCTACTCGCACGACTTTGTGGCGCGGGCCTATGCACCGCTTCTTGAACAGTATGGAGAGGTTCGTGTTGTCCCGGATGCCCAGGCCGACCTTGAGCAGATGGTTGACGCCGTTCTGGCCGAAGGAAAGCTGCCACTTCATTTCAGCATCCTGCCTCTGCAGGACGTGGTGCTTTCCACGCGGGCTGTCAATCTGGCCGTACCGGCGTGGGAGTACCCAGATGTCCCCAACCACGCCTTCGATGGCAACCCACAGAATAACTGGCCTGAGACAGCCGATCGCTGCGACATGGTGCTTGTGAGTGGTCCGTTTACGCATGAAGCATTGCGGCGTGGGGGCGCCATGGGAGCGATTCGCATGGTGCAGGTGCCGGTTGACGATGCGTACTTCAATCTGCCGCAATGC